>JBFHXN010000051.1:0-11099 GCA_041598955.1 Desulfuromonadales bacterium
AAGGCCAGTCCCAGGGTATGGAGGGTCGATCCCGCCAGGGCGAAGATGGCGAGGAGGTAGATCTGGAGGAAATGGCGGCCCGACTTTTCGCTGGCCAGCCGCACCGCCAGGAGCAGAACGAGGAGGTTTCCCACCGGCCCGATGAGATTGTCGAGGCGGATCTGAAGCAGATAGACGAAGAAGAGGGCCAGGGAGACGACGGTCGCTCCCGCCCCCCTCAGAGGGTAGCGCCCCCGGTGATCACAGAGAAGACCCGCTGCCAGGGACCCGGGGAAGACCAACATGGCGACGGGATCGAGATAGGGGTAGAGGGGGGCCACGCCGGCCAGGGCCGCCAGGTAGGCCAGTATCCGCAGGGGAGATTTAATGGGCACCATGGCAGGCCAGCTCCCTCAAGAGACGGAGGCGGTGGGCCCGCCCCTCCTCCGGGGGGATGGTCTGCCCCCCGAGACGAAGACCCACGGGCCTACCCTCCCGACCGGCCCGGTTGATCAGGTGAACGGCGCACCCCAGGCGCGCTTCGAGACCCCCCCCCGGCAGGAGGGCCAGATCGACCAGGAGGGGCTCCCGGGTCACGGCGCTGAGCTCCTTGACCTTGAGATCCCCCTGGCGGGCCGAGAGCTTCCAGTGGATGAGCCGAAGGGGCTCCGTTCCGCTGTAGTCTCCGATGCGGGAGATCTCCCCTTCCAGACCCCGGGCCTTCGACTCCCGGGCTGCGCCTCCGCTGCGCCCTTCGAGACCGCTCGCTCCCGGGCAGGGAAGGGGGGAGGGAAAGACCGTCACGGGGCCGGCCGCTCCGAGGGGATTGGTGCGGACGAAAAAATTGATGGGGAAGATGGAGCGGAGTCGAAGGGGAGCCAGCAGATGCTCCCCCCGAAGGGGACAGGTCAGGGGGACCAGGAGGGTGGCGCTTTTTCTGCGCCCCACGGCATGAAAGGTGGCCTGGGTCCCGGCCAGCTCGACCTGGATAAGGAAGGCCGGAAGCCACCGCCGCCCGTTGCGCAGCTCCACCCGCACAAGGGTCGGCAGGCCGGCGTAGATCTCCTCCGGAGGCTCCAGATGGACGGAGAGCTTCTGGAGGTTGCCCCGTCCGATCACCCCGGAGACGGCCATGAAACCGAGGAGGGCCGAGACCACGAGGTAGAGAAGGTTGTTGCCGGTGTTGACCGCGGCAAAGCCGAGCAGCAGGGTGAGGGCGATGTAGAGGCTCCCAGCCCGGGTCAGCTTCAGGCCCGGGGAACCGGGATTTGACCGAGCAGCGATTGGAGCACCTCCGCCTTGTCGAGCCCCTCGTTTTCGGGGCGCAGGATCAGCCGGTGGGCCCCCACCGACAGAACGATTTCCTTCACGTCCTCGGGCTGGACGTAGTCGCGCCCCTCCAGAAAGGCCCAGGCCCGCGCCGCGGCGGCCAGGCCGATCCCCCCCCGGGTGGAGATGCCAGAGAGGATCATGGGGTGCTCCCTGCTGGCGGCGACAATCCGGTAGATGTAGTCGACAACCGAGGCGGCGATGTGGACTCCCTCCCGCACGGCGCCCCGTGCCCTCTGGATCCCCTCCAGGGTGACCAGGGGCTCGATCCCCCGGATCTCCTCCCGGGCGCTCCCCCCCAGGATGATCGCCTTTTCCACCTCCTGCGGGGGATAGCCGATCCCCGTCGAGATGAGAAAGCGGTCGAGCTGCGACTCGGGGAGGGGGTAGGTGCCCACCTGCTCCACGGGGTTCTGGGTGGCGATGACCAGGAAGGGCTCGGGAAGGGGATAGGTGACCCCCTCGACGGTGACCCGCATCTCCTCCATCGCCTCCAGAAGGGCGCTCTGGGTCTTGGGGGTGGCCCGGTTGATCTCGTCGACCAGCAGCACGTTGTTGAAGATCGGCCCCGGGACGAACTTGAATCGCTGCTCGTCGCGGTTGAAGATGGAAAGGCCGGTGATGTCCGAGGGGAGCAGGTCGCTGGTGCACTGGACCCGGCCGAAGGAGAGACCGAGGGAGTTGGCCAGGGCCAGGGCGAGGGTGGTTTTGCCGAGGCCGGGGATATCCTCCAGCAGCAGGTGCCCCCCGGAGACCAGGGCGACCAGGGAGAGGCGGATGGCCCGGACCTTCCCCTGAAGGTAGCGGCCGGCCAGGACGTCGAGGACCTGGAGGATTTCGGCGTTGGGCGCCGCTGCGGCCGGAGCGGCTCGTTTTTCCGGGGCCATTTTGGGCTCCTTGTCTTTTTCGGTGACGGGAGTCCCCATTATGCCAGATCGGGGGGAGAAAAGGGGAGGGGATGAAAAACGGCAGCCGTTTCCGGCTGCCGTGGAAGGTTTGAAATTTACGTCGTCGGGTTGAAAAAGATCAGAACCGGGTGAACTCCTCGTCCTCCGCGGGAGCCGGAAGCTTGGCCGCGGACGCTTTTCCCCGGGTCGGGGCGGCGAGGGAGGGCTGATGGTTCTGCGCAGGGCGGACTTCCCCCCGGCGCCCCTGGACACGGAAGAAGGCCATCATCTTCTCCAGCCGCTCCGCTTGGCCGAGCAGCTCCATGGAAATGGAGGCGGTCTCCTCGGCCGCCGAGGCGTTGTCCTGGATGACCCGGTCGAGCTGCTGGATGGCCCGGTTGATCTGGTCCACCCCCTGCTCCTGCTCCCGGCTGGATGCGGTGATCTCCTGAACCAGCTCGGCGGTTTTCTGGATGCTCGGGACGAGCACCTCCAGAAGGCTTCCGGCCCGCTCGGCCACATCGACGCTGGAGATCGACAGGGTGTTGATCTCCCCCGCCGCCGCCTGGCTGCGCTCGGCGAGCTTGCGCACCTCGGCGGCCACCACGGCGAATCCCTTGCCGTGCTCCCCGGCCCGGGCCGCCTCGATGGCGGCGTTGAGGGCAAGGAGGTTGGTCTGCCGGGCGATCTCCTCGATGATCATGATCTTGCCCGAGATGGAGCGCATCGCCGCCAGGGTTTCCATGACCGCCTCGCCGCCGCCTCGGGCATCGGCCGCGGCCTTCATGGCGATCTTCTCCGTCTGTCCGGCGTTGTCGGCGTTCTGCCGGATGTTGGCCGTCATCTGCTCGATGGAGGCTGACACCTCCTCCGCCGTGGCGGCCTGCTCCGAGGCCCCCTGGGACATCTGCTGGGCGGCGTTGCTCATCTGCTTGCTGCTGTAACCGACGTTTTCCGCCGCCGCCTGCACCTCGCCGACCACGGCGGTGAGCTTCTCCACCATCAGGGCGAGGGCCTGCATCAGCTCATCCTTGGAGGAGCGCTCCCGCACCTCCACCCCCAGGTTTCCACCGGCGATCTCCTGGGCCAGGCCCGTCACCTCCCGCATGGAGCCGGCCATGTCCCGCATGGCGGCGGCGAGCTGACCGGTCTCGTCGCTGGAGCGGACCTCGATTTCCTGGGAGAGATCCCCCTCCCCCACGGAGCGGGCCAGAACCATGTTGCGCTGCAGGGGACGGACGATGAGGCGGCTGAACCAGAAATAGACCGCCACGCAGAGGGCGATGAGCCCCACCAGGGAGAGGGCGAGAACCTGCTTGATGATGGCGGCGGTGGCCCGGGAGCCGGCGGCCTTCGAATCCTCCACCATTCCGGCGATGCGGGTCTCGAGCTTGCCCACCGCCTGCTCGACTGAGGCGAATTCGAGGCCGACCTCGACGCTCCCCAGCGGCTGCTCCTCCCCTTCTCCGCGATAGATGATGTCGCGGCGAAGGACCTGGCCGGCGCTCTTCTGCCCCGGCTCGTCGGTGAGAGCCTCCCCCCCCTGGCCGTAGAAGACGACGTAGGCGATGTCCTGATCACGCTGGGCGCTGAGAGCGATCTGGCGCAGGGTGACGTAGTCGTAGTTGAAGATCAGGCCGACGGCGGTCTGGGCCATCAGCTCCCCGACCAGTTCCCCCTTGCGGGTGAGACCGTCCCTCAGAAGGGCCTCTTCCTGGGCCTGCTCGGACTTGAGCAGGTCGAGGAAGGTTTCGGCCTGTCCCGACTGCTGTTTCTTGGTCGAGAGGATCACCCCCGCCGCCACCACCCCCAGAAGCAGCAGGGTGATGAGAGAGAAAACGGCGAGGAACTTGCCCGCTACTCCGCCGATTCGCATGCCTGCCTCACTTGACCGCCCCGGCGTCGGCGGCGCTGAGCACACCGTTCTCCAGGAAGAAGTAGTTTCTGTAACCCTGCTCCTCGAGATAGTACTGAATCCACTGCACCTGCTTGCCGACGGCGTCGGTGATCAGCAGCTGCTTCTCCTTGAACTCCCCCTTCTTGAGCAGGTCGACCAGGCGGTCCGAGGGGATGTTGCGCACTCCGGAAAGAACCAGCAGCCGGTTCTGGGGCAGCTCGGGATCCTTGGCCCGCTGGAAGGGCTCGCGGATGTCGATGATCAGGCTGTTGGCCTCGGAGGCCTTCTTGGCGAACTGGGCGTAGCCGATCTTCTTGGCCTTGAGGGCCGACTCGGAAATCAGCTTCTCCTTTTTGGCCGGGGTCTGCCCCATAAGGGTCGCCCGCTCAGGGTGGGTGGTGATCCACTCGAAGATCCCGGCGTCGTAGCAGAAGACGTTTCCGAAGCCTGCCGCCGCCGCCTGCTCCACGGCCTTGTAGCTCTTGGCGCAGGTGTGGCCGTTGCAGTAGAAGGCGATGGGCGCCGGGGCGTTCTTGGGGCGGGCCTTCTCCAGGTCGGAGAGGAAGGTGCCGGCGGAGACGGGGATGAACTTGGCCTTGGCGATGTGCCCCACCTCGAATTCGATCTCCGAGCGCACGTCGACGATGACCGCCTGATCGTACTTCTGGGCCAGTTCGGCGGTGGAGATGGTCTTGACCTGCGGGTAGGTGGCCCGCAGGGGGAATTCCTCGGCCAGGGCCGGCAGGGCCGGGAGAAGGAGAACCAGCAGGGGGACAAGGACCGTCATCAGCTTCCGTTGCATCGCAAACCTCCGATTGTGAGATGTCCGACGGTTCGACAGTTACCGAACCGCACAAAATGATGCTTATGGATATGTTTTTATCAATTAAAACAGTAACCTAGAATTAAGACTTTCGTTTATTGTGCAAAAGGCGGGCCACTTGCCAACATCGAGACGCCGGGCCCCAGAAACAGGCCCTGGCCGATTTTCGGCCGCCCTGGACCCTCTCGGATTTGGGGTGTCAAAACCCTGAACCTGTCAAAAAGGTGTCACTTATGGGCACCTCCGGGCCTCTCGCCGACGTCCCCTCCCGGACCCTCCAGGAGGCTCCATCGGGACAGAGCCACCTTGAAGAGCTCCATGACGACCAGCAGGGTTCCGGCCAGCAGCAGAAGGGTTCCCCACTCGGACAGGGAGACGGGCAGAACGCCCAGGACCCTCTGCATCGGCGGCAGGTGCATGCAGAGGATGTGGATTCCCTGGGCCGCAAATCCGCCGATGATGAGGAGCCAGTTGCGGCTCAGGGGAATCCGGAAGGCGCTGACCCGCTCCGAGCGGCAGTTGTAGACATGTACCCCCTCGAGAAGCACCATGAGCAGCAGCACGGCGTTGCGGGCCTCGGGAACCTCCCACCCCTGGGAAAGGAGCCACCACCAGGCGGCAAAGGCGAGCAGCCCCATGGTGATCCCGGAGACCAGGGTCTGGCTCACCATCAGGCGGTTGAAAATCCCCTCCCGGGGGGAGCGGGGCCGGCGCGCCATCACTCCCGGCTCCCCCCCCTCGAAGGCGAGGGCCACGTCCTGGATGCCATTGGTCACCAGGTTGAGCCAGAGCAGCTGCACCGCCAGAAGGGGAATGGGAAGCCCGGCGAACAGGGCCAGACAGAAGAGGATGATCTCCGCGGCCCCGGTGGAGATGAGCAGGTAGGTGACCTTGCGGATGTTGTCGTAGGCGAAGCGCCCCTCCTCGACCCCGGCCACCAGAGAGGCGAAATTGTCGTCGCTGACGATGATCTCGGCCGTGTCCTTGGCGACGTCGGTCCCCGAGCCCATGGCGACTCCGATGTGGGCCCGCCTGAGGGCCGGGGCGTCGTTGACCCCGTCGCCGGTGACGGCCGTGAAGTGACCCTGGCGCCCCAGGGCCTCGACGATATGGAGCTTCTGGAGGGGGGAGACCCGGGCGAAGACGGAGGCGGCCGCCACCCGCTCCTCGAAGGCCGGACTCCCCGGAGCCCCCGCTCCGGCCAGGTCGGCGCCGGAGACCATCTCGGCCGGGTCGGTCGCGATGGAGAGCTCCCGGGCAATGGCGAAGGCGGTGGCGGGGTGGTCTCCCGTGACCATCACCACCTTCACCCCGGCCCCCCGACAGGTCGCCACCGCTTCGCCGACCTCGGGCCGCAGGGGATCGATGAACCCCACCAGCCCGAGCAGGGTGAGGCTCGGTATATGCTCCTCCCCGATGGGGTCGGGTCTGGACTCCCCGGGATGCCTCCCCCAGGCCACGGCAAGGACCCGGTACCCCTCGGAGGCAAGGCGCAGCCCCTCCCGGTCCACCCCCCGGGGATCGAGGGGAACCTCCCCCCCGGCGGTCATCATGGTGCCGCAGAAGCCGAGCACCCGCTCGACCGCCCCCTTGACCACCCAGTTCCCCTCCTCGTCCCAGTAGAAGCGGGCGGCGTAGCGCAGCTCCGACTCGTAGGGGATCTCCCCGAGAATCTCCACCCTTCCCCGCAGCTGCTCCGGGTCGAGCCCCAGCTTGTACCCCAGGGCGAGGAGGGCCACGTCCATGGCGTCGCCGTGGTGGACCCACCCCTCCTCCTTCCGGATGAGGGTCGCCTCGTTGCAGAGGATGGCCGCGGCGGACAGCAGGGCGAGGCGTCCCTCGGCGGCCGCCTCCGGAGGCTCCCCCGTCGGGCTGAGAACCTCCCCCTCCCCCGCGTACCCTTCCCCCGTTACCGCGAAGGCCTCCCCCCCCGGCAGCCAGAGGGTCTTGACGGTCTGGCGGTTGACGGTGAGGGTGCCGGTCTTGTCGCTGGCGATGCAGGTGCAGCTCCCCAGCCCCTCCACCGCCGTCAGCTTGCGCACGATGACCCTGCGCCGGGCCATGCGGCTGGTGGCGATGGAGAGGGCGACGGTCATCGCCACCGGCAGCCCCTCGGGGATGGCCGAGACCGCCAGGGCGACGGCCATGAAGAAGACCTCCGTCCAGGAGGCCCCCTGGTGATGGGCCACCAGGGCCAGCAGGGCGACGAAGACCAGGACCAGGTAGCTGATCTGCCGGGCGAAGCGCTCCATGCGGATCACCAGGGGGGGCTTGCTCACCCCGGCGGCCGTAACGGCCCGGGCGATGCGGCCGACCTGGGTGGCGAGCCCCGTCGCCACCACCACGCCGGTCCCCCGGCCGCTGCTCACCGTGGAGCCGGCGAAGGCGAGCGATCTCCGCTCCCCCAGGGGGGCCTCCGGGGGTGCGGGTTCGACCCCCTTCTCCACCGCCACCGATTCCCCCGTGAGCAGAGACTCGTCCACGGCAAGGCCCCGGGCCTCAAAGAGCCTCAGGTCGGCCGGGACGCGGTTCCCCGACTCGAGCAGGACGACGTCCCCGGGGACAAGCTCCTCGGCCGGGACCACCTGCTCGCCCCCCTCGCGCTTCACCCGGGCCAGGATCCGCAGCAGCGACTGCAGGGCCGCGGCGCTCTTCTCCGCCTTCCATTCCTGATAGGTCCCCAGAAGGGCGTTGAGCAGGATGACGGCGAAGATGAAGCCCGAGTCGGTCAACTCCCCGATGGCCAGGGAGACCAGGGCGGCCGCCAGCAGGATATAGATGAGGGGGCTCAGAAACTGGTGAAAGAAGATGATCGCCAGGCCCGGCGGGGGGGTGACCGGCAGGGCGTTGGGACCGAAGCGCCGCTTGCGCTCCGAGGCTTCCTCCGCCCCGAGGCCGGCGGGGGAGGAGTCGACGGCCGCCAGGGCCTCCTCCGGCGTCAGGGTGTGCCAGAGGGGAGGCTCTCCGGCCGTGCGGTTGGATGGGGTCTTCTTTCGAAGGGGATCGGCCATGGTCTCCTTCCGGGGAGGAAAGCCAGGGGCGCACACTTTATAGGGGAACAGGGAGGCACTGAGACACAGAACCTAACAGGCCCTGGGAACATCCTATTGAAGGATCACCAACCCCCTTATTTTGAGTTTCTCCCCCAGGCTTTTCTCCGTGTCTCTGTGTCTCCGTGGTGGATGGGGTTGGACGCCGTGAAAAAAAGGATCACCGCCCGTCGACCCATCTCAGGTCGTTGGCCGTCCAGTCGTACTCGAGGTACTCCAGGTCAAAGCGCCCCTGTTCCAGAAAGGTGCGCCCCTCCCCGGAGGGGAGATAGGGGATCAGAAAGGGAATCGCCCCCCCGGCCCAGGCGTCGAAATGCTCCCTGTCGAACTTGAAGATCTGCGAGACATGGACGACGCCGCGCCGGGGATCGACCCGAAGCCCTTTGGCAACCTGGGCGGCGAGGCGCTCCCCCTGCTCCCGCAGCTGCCGGTCGAGAACCTCCCCCCGGTAGGCTTCCGGGCGCAGATCGGCGCAGGAGACCGAGGCGCAGTTGATCCCCAGGTGGGCCCGCAGATCCCGGAAACCCTCCACCAGCAGGTCGAACTCGATCTGGTGCAGGCTGTAGGGGCGCCCTCCGACGAGGATGACATCCCGCTTCCAGGGAAGCCCCAGCCAGTGAATCTTCCGGGAGCGGATGCTGTCGACGGGGTAGTGGTCGAGAAGGGTCTTGATGGCGGCGATGTTGTAGACGTTGATCCAGAAGGCCATCCGCTCATCCCGGTCGGCCAGCTGGGAAGGGTCGAAGCCGGCCAGGGCCCCGAGCAGGCTTCGCCAGGGCGATCCGGGCTGCTCCTGCTCGGCTTTCATCCGGGCATAGTCGAGGACGTTGACGGGGATGGAGTGGATGGTGCGGTCGGGGAGCAGGTAGGTGTCGAGGAGAGCCTGGTAGTCGGCAAAGTCGAAGGCCGCCATCGCAGAAGATGGGAATAGCGCGAGGGCAGATGCGAGAAGGATAGAGGCCGCAAGGCACTTCATGACCCAGACTCCTTTCAGGGGATCAGGTCACGAAGTATAACACCCCGACGCCTCCGGGAATGACCGGCGGGCGTCGGGGGATTGCAGTTGCTAAAAATTCACCTTCAGTCCGATATTGACATTATTCTGCACCACCCCGAGTTGGATGGTGTTGATGGACCAGAGCCAGGCCTTGCGAAGATCCCCCTCCAGAAGCCTCGTGACAGCGCAGTTGGCCAGAATCCAGCCGGCAAAATAGGCATCGACCCGGCTTCTGGGGGGATGGGGACCCAGGAAAGGATTGGTTTCGTAAAATTCGTCGGGCCTCGCGACAATGTCCCGGGTCTGACCCCAGTCGATCGCCAGAAGAACCGTCGAGAGAAGAAGCAGGTCCTTGTCATGGCGGTTGAGGGCTCCGGGCTTGGGCGACTTCTCCTCCTCGCGGAGGAACGCGGTCTTCCCTGCGCCGGATTTCTCATAAGGTCGAAGCAATTCGAAGGTCGGGCCTTCCTGAGCGTAGGTGAACATGGAATCAAGTCGCCCCTCGAAAGCCTGGAGACCCGAAACAGGGAAAAGAAGTGAGGCCAGAAGAATAAAGGCGTATCTGTGCATGGGAAACTCCTCGGGTGTTCAGGCGAGTCCTACGCCTGAAAAGAAAAAAACCGCCCGTCTTCTGACCGAAGACGGGCGGTTTCTCACCCGTGGTCCCGCTTTCACGGAATTCCTTGCGGATCTTCGGCAACCCGGCTATCCGTCCTTCCCGACGGACCCGTGGCTTTGCGTCCCCAGGTTGCCCTGGGTTTGCCTTTATCAAAGATTTCGGGCTCTGCTGAAAAATCTCCGATCCGCCGGATACCCTGCATAGGAAAGGGACTCTGTTCCGTTTCCGTTTCCGTGGCGATCGTCGTCCCGGCTCCTCCAGGATTAATGCAAAGGGCTTGCCAACCTCCACCAGGCGACAGAAAGGCCCTCGGCAATGGCTAAAGCCTTGCGGGGCCGTCCATTTTTGTCGCTCCGGCTCCGGGGGATGACCGAATCAGGCCCCCGGAATCATCCTTCCCACCTGGTCCATTTTTCATCGGATCTCCCCTTGCTCCGAGAGAACGAGCAGGAAGCCGTCGGGGTCGTGGAGCCAGACCTCCCGGCGGCCGAACTCGTCGTCCTCCAGTTCGTAGAGGGTGTGCAGGCGGCGGCGGTCGATCTCCCGCAGCACGGGCCCGAGGCTCGGCAGGGTGAGCTCCAGGGTGATGCCGAGCCCCCGGGGATGACGCTCCAGGCTCTGGAAGAGGGCCGGGTGGAAGGCGGCAAAGGCCCCCTCCTCCCGAAAGAGCAGGTCGGCGGTCCCGACGGCCAGGTGGAGCACGGGGGGGTGCCCCGGAGCGGCCCGCAGGCGCTCGAGATCGAGGTGGAGCACGTCCCGGTAAAAGGCCTCGGTGCGCTCCAGGTCGGCCACCGCCAAAGTCAGGGTCAGGTCCATGGGCAGATCTCCTTCCGCCCGACTTCTTACCACGCCCCGCCGCGGCGGGCAAGGCGCGTTGACTCCCCCCGGGGAGTATGTTCTAATCGCCGCCATCTTCACCGGGAGGAGATCCCATGGCAACGGCCTACCTGGGCCTCGGCTCCAATCTCGGCGATCGCCTGGCACTGCTGCGGGAGGCCCGCAGGGCCCTCGGCCTCACTCAGGGCCTGCGGGTGAGCGCCTCCTCCCCCCTCTATGAAACGGAACCGGTGGGAGGCCCCCCCGGCCAGGGGCTCTACCTGAACGCCGTCCTCGAGGTGGAGGCCGATCTCCCCCCCCGCAGGCTCCTGGAGACGGCCCTGGCCCTGGAGACGCGACTGGGGCGCCGTCGGGAAACCCCTGGAGGGGCCCGGACCCTCGACATCGACCTGCTCCTCTTCGACGACGACATCCTGGAGGAGCCGGGGCTGATCCTCCCCCACCCGCGCCTGCACCTGCGCCGCTTCGTCCTCGCACCCCTGTGCGACCTCGCCCCGCACCTCCCTCACCCGGTGCTCGGCCACACCCTGGGAGAACTGCTCGAGGTGCTTGTCGACCCGGCCTCCGTCACCCTCTTTCTTGCTTCGTGGTGAACCGATGATCCGCCTTCTGATCCTCTTTCTTCTCGGGTACCTCGTCTTCACCTGGTTCAGGCGCCTCCTGCGCGCCCTCGGCGCCCCC
>JBFHXN010000052.1:0-10877 GCA_041598955.1 Desulfuromonadales bacterium
GGGGAATTATGATATAGTCTTGCGCCGGGAACCGAACCACCCCGGGGCCCTGCTGGGGAAGGGGTTCATCGCCGCCAACCGGGGGGAGCCGACCCAGGCCCTGGCCTTCGTCGATCGGGCCCTGGCCCTGGACGATCTCAACGCCGAGGCCTATTTCCTGCGGGGGCTCATCCTGGAGATGGAGGAGGACTGGGCCGGTGCCGTGACGGAGTACCAGCGCGCCCTGCTGCTCGATATGGAGTTCATCATGCCCCACTACAACCTGAGCCGCGTCTATCGGCGGCTGGGTCGGACCCGTGACGCCCGGCGTGAACTGGCCAACGCTGCGAAGCTGCTGACCGGGTTGCCCGGAGAGAGCCTCATTCCCCATTCGGGGGGGCTCTCCCGGGAGGTGTTCCTGGAGGTCTGCCGGGAGGCAGGGATCCGCGAGGGGGAGGCCCGCTAGATGGCGAAACAGGCAAAAAAGGGGGGCCGGATCTCCGGAGAGGAGATCCGCCGGACCCTGGTGGAGATGCAGCAGGAATACTGGGACGGGCTGGAGGTCGGCTCCGACTCGACGACGGGGGAGGCCGACGATTACCTTCTCTTCCATCTCGGGGGGGAGTTCTTCGGCATCGCCGCGGCAGGGGCCCGGGAAGTCCTGCGCATTCCCCGCCTCGCTCGTCTGCCCGGGGTCGGCGAGCATATCCCCGGGGTCATCAGCCTGCGGGGAGAGATCGTCGCCGTCACCGACCTGCGCCCCCTGCTCGGGCTTTCCGGGAGGGAGATTCCCCCCCGGGGGCGTCTGGTCGTGGTGGAGGGGGGGGGGATGGCCACGGCCCTTCTGGCCGAGACGGTGGAGGGGCTGCGGAGCGTGCCGAGGAGTTCCGTGGAGGATCTCACCGAGGGGCTGCCGGGGCTCACCCGGGAACTGGCGGTGGGCCAGGTGGTCGAGGAGGGGGGGATCCTGGTTCTCCTCGATCTGGAGAGGCTTCTGGCCCGCGAAGAGATGGTGATCGATCACCAGGAATAGCCGGTTGCGGCAAGACGCCCATCGGCGGGTTTGTCCCAGTTTTCGAATCGACGTGCCTTTCCGGTACGCCTTCATAAATTCAAGGTCGTGGATCAAGAGGCCGGAGGTTCCGCCCCCCTCGGGGGAAGTTTTCCGGCATCCATGCAGTCAGGGGGGTCGCCATGTTCAACTGGATCACGAGCCGCATTTCGGTGAAGATCAGCCTGTCCCTGATCGTCGTCCTGGCGGTCATCATGGGCATCTCCGCCCAGCTCTTTCTCCAGCAGAGGGCCGAGGTCCTGCGGGGGCTCATGCTCACAAAGGCCCGCACCCTGGCCCTGGTCGGCGGCTCGGCCATGGAAAGGATTTTGGAGGAGGCTCTCGACAGCGGGAGGTTGACCCGGGCCCAACTCTTCGACACGGATCATCGACGGATCACCGAGGGGCCCCTGTCCGGCTCCAAGATCCACAAATACCATACGGCCTACGACCGCTACCTGGAGCCGCGGGTTCAGCCCCTGCTCGACACCTTCCTCGAGGAGGACGAGACCGTCGTCTTCGCCGTCCTTGTCGACCGCAAGGGGTACGCACCGACCCACCACAGCCGCTACTCCCGGGATCCCATCGGGGATGAGGAGCAGGACCGGATCTGGAGCCGCGGCAAGCGGCTCTTCAACGACGCCACGGGGATCGCGGCGGCCCGCTACGACGGCAGCGACGGCCAGAAGGTCCTTCGTCAGACATACCCGCGGGATACGGGCGAGATCATGTGGGATGTCACCGCCCCGGTCTTCGTCAAGGGGGAGCACTGGGGCGGGTTCCGCATCGGCCTCTCCATCCGTCAGACGGAGGAAGCCGTCGCGGCCCTGCGAACCACACTGCTCCTGGGGATGCTCCTGGTTCTGGCCGTCGCCTCCCTGACCATCCACCTGGTGGTGGTGCGGATCACCCGTCCCCTCAAAAAGGTCACGGAAGTGGCCCACAGGATTTCCGGCGGAAGCCTCGACGCCACCATCGAGGCGACATCCCGGGACGAGATCGGCCAACTCGCCCGGGCCTTCAACCAGATGACCCAGGTGATATTCAAGAACCTCCAGAGCGAGGTCGAAAAGAGCAGCCGGCTCATTGACGGGCTCAAGGACGCGATCCAGCAGCTCTCCAGCAGCGCCAACGAGATCCTGGCCATTTCCTCCCAGCAGTCCTCCGGGGCTACCCAGCAGGCCGCCGCGGTCCAGCAGGCCACCACCACCTCCGAGGAGATTGCCGTTTCGGCCCGCCAGATGGCAGAGAACGCGCGGCGGGTCGAGGCCCTGGCGGAGCGCTCCAACGGCGCCAGCTCCGAGGGGGTCACGGCCGTGGGGCAGGCCAACGAGGGGATGGGGAGGCTCAAGGAGCAGGTGCAGTCCGTGGCCCATGCCGTGCTCGAGCTGGGGGAGAATTCCCAGAAGATCGGCGGGATCGTCGAGATCATCGACGAGATTTCCGACCAGACGAATCTCCTGGCCCTCAACGCCGCCATCGAGGCGGCGGGCGCAGGAGAAGCGGGCAAGCGCTTCTCCATCGTCGCCAACGAGGTGCGCCGCCTGGCGGAGCGAACCGGCAGCGCCACCACCCAGATCAAGGCCCTGGTCGATGAGATCCAGAAATCGACCAACGGAACCATCCTGCTCACCGAGGAGGGGACCAAGGGGGTCGATGCCGCCGCCGCTCTGGTGGCCAACATCGCGGGCGCCCTGAGCAAGATCCTGGCCATGGTTCAGGAGACCACCATCGCCGCGCGGGAGATCAAGCTCTCCACCCAGCAGCAGACCACCGCCAGCGAGCAGATGGCCCAGACCATCGCCGAGGTGCGCGATGTGGCCAATCAGGTGGCGGCGAGCGCCGAGGAGACCGCGGAGGCGATCGCCGAGCTCACTGAGCTGGCCGAGCGGCTCCGTTCCCAGGTGGAGGAAGAGGCCTAGGTGAAGTCCGGCAAGTACCTGGATATCTTCGCCCGGGAGGCCGAGGAGATCCTGCAGGTTCTCCGCCAGGGGCTCCTGGTCCTGGAAAAGGAGGGTTTCGCCCCCGAGCGGGTGCAGCCCCTGCTGCGCGGGACCCACACCCTCAAGGGTTCGGCCAGGCTGCTCGGGTTGCAGGATCTCGCACAGGTCGCCCACCGTTTCGAGGACCTCCTCAGGGAGTTGGAACGGGAAGAGCGCCCCCTCACCCCGGCCCTGGTCGACCTGCTGCTGGTCGCCACCGACGCCGTGGAAGCTCTGATCGCCGAGGCCCACTCGGGGGGGGAGGTCCGGGTCGACGTGGAGGCGGTCCTCGAGGGTCTTGCCCGGGGAGAGATGCCGAAAGGTGCCCTTCGCCCCGAGGCCGCGGAAATCGAACCCCGGGAAAGAGTCGCCGGGGATACGGTGCGGGCGAGCGTGGCGAGGCTCGACCACCTGGTCAACCTCCTCGGGGAAGTGCTGGGGGTCCGGGGTCTCTTCGAGGAGCGGGGACGGGAGCTCGGCGGCCTGATGCAGCGCCTGGAGGGTTTCCTGCGCCGGCTGCAGCGGGCGGAAAATTACCGCCTGCTCAAGGAGATCGTGGATGATTTCTCCCGCTTCGCCTACCAGCTCGACCGGGACACCCTGAACCTTCACTACCTCGGGGAAGAGCTCCACGGCGAGGCCCTGGGCCTTCGGATGATCCCCCTGGGGACCCTGAAGGACGAGCTCATGCGCGGAGTCCGTGACCTCTCCCGGGAGCAGGGGAAGGATGTGGAGCTGACCTTCCGGGGGGAGGGGGTGGAGATCGACAGGGTGCTGCTCGAGGCCCTGCGGCCGATGCTGCTGCACATGCTTCGCAACGCCGTCGATCATGGCATCGAGACCCCCGCCGAGCGACAGGAGAGCGGCAAGAGGGCTGAGAGCGAAATCCTGCTGGAGGCCCGCTACGAGCGTGGCGGGGTCCATCTGAGACTGCGGGACGACGGGCGCGGTATCGACGTCCAGGAGGTCCGCAGGGTCGCCGTCGAACGGGGCCTTCTCAATCGGAGGGAGGCCGCCCGGCTGAGTGATGAGGAGGCCCTCTACCTCATCCTGCGCCCCGGTTTTTCCACCCGCTCCTTCATCACCGACATCTCGGGCCGGGGGGTCGGCCTCGACGTGGTCAAAACAAACCTCGATCGGGTCAAGGGGAGCCTCACCATCCATTCCGAGCTGGGCCTGGGGACGGAGATGCTCATCGACCTTCCCCTCACCCTGGCCCGCATCAAGGGGCTCCTCGTTGCCTGCGGGGAGGAGGTCTTCGCCCTTCCCCTGCACCAGGTGACGGAGATCCTGAGACTGGCCGAGGAGGAGATCCTCGTCGAGGGGGGGCGCGAAGTGGTGCGGCTCCGGGACAGGACCCTTCCCCTCTATTCCCTGGCCGAGCTCCTCGGTCTCCCCGCCGCAACGGGGGTTCGCCCCGGTCGCCGGGTCACGGCCCTGGTCCTCTCCTTTCGGGAACAGCTGCTCGCCTGTCTTGTCACCCGGACCCTCGGGGTGGATGAACTTGTGGTCAAGGGGATGGGGAAGCAGCTGCGCAAGGTCCGGTTCTTCTCCGGGGCCACGCTGAGGGGGGACGGCTCCCCGGCCCTCATCCTCTCGGTTCCCGACCTCTTCCATGCCGCTCCGGCGGGGGGAACCCGGTTGCGCCAGGAGTTCCGGGAGACGCGGGTCGAGCGGGGAAGCATCCTGGTGGTGGACGACTCCATCACCACCCGGGCGATGGAGAAGAATATCCTCGAGGCCCAGGGATACCGGGTTTCCGTGGCCATCTCCGGGGAGGAGGCGTTGCGGATTGTGGCCGAGAACGATTTCGACCTGGTGGTGACCGACATCGAGATGCCCGGCATGTCGGGGTTCGATCTCACCCGACGGTTGCGGGAGCTCGACCGATTCCGGGAGGTGCCGGTGGTCATCGTCACCTCCCGATCGAGCGACGAGGACAAGCGCCGGGGGATCGAGGTCGGCGCCCAGGCCTATATCGTGAAGGGGAGTTTCGACCAGGGGAGCCTCCTGCAGACGGTGGCCGCCCTGATCGGCTGAGGGGCGTTGAAAGGTATGGGGATGATTCGCGTTCTGGTGGCGGACGATTCGGTCATGACCCGGGTGGTGCTCAAGGATCTGCTCAGCAAGGATCCCGGCATCGCGGTGGTCGGCGAGGCCCGGGATGGCCGCGAGGCGGTGGCCGAAACCCTTCGGCTGCGACCCGCCCTGGTCATCATGGACGTGCTGATGCCGGAGATGGACGGGCTCGAGGCGACGGTGGAGATCATGGCCCGCTGCCCGACCCCGATCCTGATGCTCTCCTCCCACGTCGACCCCGCCGACCTCACCAGCGCCTTCGCCGCCATCCAGAACGGAGCCCTCGACGTCATGGAGAAACCCCAGGGGGTGGTCACCGACGCCTTCGAAGAGATCGCCGCGCAGCTGGTGGAGAAGATCCGGGTGCTGGCCCGCATCCCTGTCATGCATCATTTCAGGAGGCCGCCGCCCAAGGCTGTCAAGCCTCCTCCGGCTCCTCGGACGGAGCCGGGGGTCAGGGGCATCCTCGCCATCGGCGCGTCAACGGGGGGACCCAGGGCGGTCATGCACCTGCTGCGTCAGCTCCCCGGGGATTTTCCGGCCCGGGTGGTCATCGTCCAGCACATCGCCACCGGTTTCGCCGCCAACTTCGCCGACTGGCTCGACCGGGAAAGCCCCCTCTCGGTCCGTCTGGCCCGCGACGGAGAGCTGCTCGAAGAAGGGGTGGCGCTGGTGGCTCCCAACGAGACCCACCTCGCCGTGCGGAGGGGCCGGGTCGTCCTCCTGGCGGCACCTCCGGTCAATTCCTGCCGCCCCTCCGTCGACGTCCTCTTCGAATCCCTGGCCGAGGGATCCGGTGAGGAGGTGGTGGCCCTGCTCCTCACCGGCATCGGGCGGGACGGCGCCCGGGGGATGGCGGCCCTGCACGCCGCGGGGGGATATACCATCGCCCAGGATCAGGAGTCCTGCGCCATCTTCGGCATGCCCAAGGCGGCCATCGACCTGGGCGTGGTCGACCAGGTTCTCCCCCTGCCCGAAATCCCCTCCGCCCTGGGGCGCCTCTTCCCCGTGGCGGGCAAAGGGCTTTAAAAGAGAGACCGCCTGTGGTATGAAACAGGCTTCCCGCCGGTCGGCGGGCAAGGAATCCGATCAGGAGAGATCCGAAATGGCTTTGCGCGTCTACAATACCCTCACCGGTCGCAAGGAGGAGTTCCTCCCCCTCAATCCTCCCAAGGTCGGGATGTACGTCTGCGGTGTGACCGTCTACGACTACTGTCACATCGGCCACGCCAGGGCCAACATCGTCTTCGACATCATTTACCGCTACCTCCGGTATGCCGGCTACCAGGTGACCTACGTCCGCAACTACACCGACGTCGACGACAAGATCATCAACCGCGCCAACGAGCGGGGGATCGACAGCCGGGAGCTCTCCGAGGAGTTCATCCGGGCCTTCGACGAGGACATGGACCGGCTCGGCCTCGAGCGGCCCACCCACGAGCCCAAGGCCACGGCCCACATGGGGCAGATCATCGCCATCATCGAGCGGTTGATCGGGCGGGAGATGGCCTACCCGGCCGACGGCGACGTCTACTTCGCCGTGGAGCGCTTCCCCGGCTACCTCAAGCTCTCCAAGCGCCAGCTCGAGGAGATGCAGGCCGGCGCCCGCATCGCCCCCGGCGAGAAGAAGCGCAACCCCATGGATTTCGCCCTCTGGAAAGGGGCCAAACCCGGCGAGCCCGCCTGGGAGTCCCCCTGGGGGCCGGGGCGACCGGGGTGGCATATCGAGTGCTCGGCCATGAGCATGGAGTTTCTGGGGGAGACCTTCGACATCCATGGGGGGGGCAAGGACCTGGTCTTCCCCCACCACGAGAACGAGATCGCCCAGAGCGAGGGGGCGACGGGAAAGCCCTTCGTCAAGTACTGGATCCACAACGGCTTCGTGAACGTGAATCAGGAGAAGATGAGCAAGTCCCTGGGGAACTTCTTCACCATCCGGGAGATCCTGGAGAAGTACGATCCCGAGGTGGTGCGCTTCTTCATTCTGCAGGCCCACTACCGCTCTCCCATCGACTTCTCCGACCAGAACCTGGAAGACGCCAAGACGGGCCTGACCCGCTTCTACGAGGCCCTCCTCTCCGCCGGGCAGGTCCTGGAGGCCCACCCCGTCCCCCCGCAGCGCCCCTGCCCCGAGCTGCGCCCCGAGGAGAGGGAGATCTACGACCGGGTGGAGATGGTCACCGACCGCTTCGCCGAGGCCATGGACGACGACTTCAACACGGCCCTCGCCATCGGCCACCTCTTCGAACTGGTGCGGGGTCTCAACCGCCTGATCGGCGAGGGGCGCTTCGCCGAGTGCCCCCTCTCCCTGGCCGTGCTGCGCGACGGCCGGGAGAAACTTCTGAAGCTCGGCGGGGTTCTCGGCCTGTTCGGGTCGGACCCCCGGGGGTGGCTCTCGGGGCAGAAGAGCGCCGGGCTGGAGGGACGCGGCCTCGCCGAGGAGGCCATCGAGGCCCTTATCGCCGAGCGGACAGCCGCCCGCAAGAACCGCGATTTCGCCCGGGCCGACGCCATCCGCGACGAACTGGCGGCCCAGGGGATCGAGCTGCTCGACTCCAAGGAGGGGACGGGCTGGAAGGTGAAATAGCCTCGCTCGAAGAGGGCACTGAAATCCTTTGTAGATGAAAGACCCGCGGAGCGCAGAGGAGACCTCCTTCTGCGCTCCGGCCGTTCAGGCCGTTGTTGGGAACGCTTCGCTTATCCCACCCTACACTCCATTTCAGGATTGGGGTGTAGGGTGGAATAAGGTCCGAAGGGCCGTTTCCACCGCGAAGGAGGGCCGAGGGGCCATGGGTGGGAGCGCTTCGTCTACCCACCCCGGCCCTCGCCGCTTCCCAGGGGTGATCAGGAGTTCAATGGCCAGGTTCCAACTCAAATCCGACTACGCCCCCCGGGGGGACCAGCCCCAGGCCATCGAAGAGCTGACCGCCGGGATCCTGCGCGGCGACGGCCACCAGGTCCTGCTCGGGGTGACCGGTTCGGGCAAGACCTTCACCATGGCCAACGTGGTGCAGAGGGTCCAGCGGCCGACCCTCGTGCTGGCCCACAACAAGACCCTGGCCGCCCAGCTCTACGGGGAGTTCAAGGAACTCTTCCCCGAGAACGCCGTCGAATATTTCGTCTCCTACTACGACTACTACCAGCCCGAAGCCTACGTTCCCACCACCGACACCTACATCGAAAAAGACTCGGCCATCAACGAGGAGATCGACAAGCTGCGCCACAGCGCGACCCGATCCCTCCTCTCCCGAAGCGACGTGCTGATCGTCGCCTCGGTCTCCTGCATCTACGGCCTCGGCTCCCCGGAAGCCTACTACGGCATGCTGGTGCGCCTCGAGACGGGGATGGAGCTCGACCGCAACGATCTGCTCCGGCGGCTCGTGGAGATCCAGTACACCCGCAACGACGTCGACTTCCACCGGGGGACCTTCCGGGTGCGGGGGGACACGGTGGAAATCTTCCCCGCCTACGAGGAAAAACGGGCCCTGCGCATCGAGTTTTTCGGCGACGAGGTTGAGGGGATCGCCGAGATCGATCCCCTGCGGGGGCAGGTCCTCGACCGCCTCCCCCGCACCGCCGTCTTCCCCGCCAGCCACTACGTGGCCACCCGGCCGACCCTGGAGAGGGCCATCCGGGACATCCAGGAGGAGCTGAGGGAGCGCATCCAGCATTTCCGCGGGGAGAAGATGCTCCTGGAGGCCCAGCGCATCGAGCAGCGCACCCTCTTCGACATCGAGATGATCGAGGAGATGGGGTACTGCCAGGGGATCGAGAACTACTCCCGATTCCTCGACGGGCGCAAGGTCGGGGAGCCCCCGGCGACCCTCATCGACTACTTCCCCGAGGACGCCCTGCTCTTCATCGACGAAAGCCACGTCTCGGTGAGCCAGGTGGGGGCCATGTACCGCGGCGACCGCTCCCGCAAGGAGACCCTGGTGAACTACGGCTTCCGCCTCCCTTCGGCCCTCGACAACCGCCCCCTGACCTTCGAGGAGTTCGAGGGGAAGGGGCTCCAGACGGTCTACGTCTCCGCCACCCCGGGCGACTATGAACTGCGCCGGGCCCAGGGGGTGGTGGTGGAGCAGATCGTGCGCCCCACGGGGCTCGTCGACCCCCCCATCGAAGTGCGTCCGGCCCGCAACCAGGTCGACGATCTCATCGAGGAGATCCGCCTCACGGTCAAAAACGGCCACCGCATCCTGGTCACCACCCTTACCAAGCGGATGGCCGAGGATCTCACCGGCTATCTCGAGGAGCTCGGCATCCGCGTGCGTTACCTCCACTCGGACATCGACACCTTGGCCCGCATGGAGATCCTCCGCGACCTGCGCCTGGGAAAATTCGACGTGCTCGTCGGCATCAACCTGCTGCGGGAGGGGCTCGACCTCCCCGAGGTGGCCCTGGTCGCCATTCTCGACGCCGACAAGGAAGGGTTCCTCCGGTCCCAGCGCTCCCTCATCCAGACCTGCGGCCGGGCGGCCCGAAACGTGGAGGGGCGGGTGATCATGTACGCCGACATTACGACCCGCTCCATGGCCGCCTGCCTCGAGGAGACGGCCCGGCGGAGGGAAGCCCAGCTCGCCTACAACGCCGAGCACGGCATTACCCCGGAGTCGGTCAAAAAAAGCCTGCGGACCATCCTGGAGGATATCGCAGAGAAGGATTACGTGGAGCTGCCCCTCGTGGCCGAGGAGGAGGGGGAGTACCGCTCCGCGGACGAGCTGAAGCGGGAGATCGCCAGGGTCAAGAAGGAGATGCTGGCCGCGGCGGCGGCCCTGGAGTTCGAGAAGGCGGCGGAGCTGAGGGATCGGTTGCTGGGGTTGGAGAGGCGGGAGTTGGATAGGAGGGGGTGAGAAGTAAAGGTTCTAAGAAAAGGGCAAAATGAAGGGGGAGCCGGTGGGCCCCCCCTATATCAAATTACCAGGAATTGAAATTATGGCCCATATGGGCTGTCCGGGTAACCGGGGGGGGCCAATATTTCGCTGATTACGTCAGAGTCAACAATAGGAAGTGTGAATTGAGCGGTGCGAGTGGACTCAGTTCCACCGACCTTGGCAGTGGCGACAATTTTGACAATTACCCAAGTACCATACTCTTGGAGGTAGGCGATGTTAAAATCGGCAAAACCGTTGGCTTTTGTTGTGACGGTGGTTTGTGTGCTACCTCCCACTGTATTAAAGGTGGCAATGTTTCCGGGGTCGAGTTGTCCATTTCCGTTGACATCTTCACCTGGGTCCAGAGTTCCATCGTAATCAAGATCCTCGTTGGGGATGTAAGGGGGTACAGGGCGCGAAAGGATGTATTCGGGTTCCCAACGAGAGAAAGACCCGGCGGGTGTATAAGTTTTTACCCAATATCCTGTGTAATATCCAACAGGAAGGATTGTCAGCGTAACAGTGGCCCCCGGCTTTGGTGAGCCGTTGGGGTCTGTTACCAACACCGAGTAAGGGACTTGATAAGTTGTATTGGTGGGCTCGGTTATGGTATTCCCCGTGCCAATGGTGATGAAAAGGGCCTCTCCACCGACGGTTAGAAAAGTCGAGGCTGAAACACTTGAATATGGAGGCTCTACGGTGGCGTTGACTGTAATGCCTTGGTATTGGCTGGGAGAAGGGCCGGAGGTGTAAACGACCCTGGCCTCGCCATATTGGTCGGTGATGGAAGAGGCGGCCGAAAGCCAACCGCCCGTTGGATCGTTGAGGTTGAACTGGACGGTTTTGCCCTTAACCAAGTTCTGTGCTGGGTCTCTCACAACGGCGATAATTTGGCTTTGTTGAGGGGTAGTA
>JBFHXN010000053.1:0-10850 GCA_041598955.1 Desulfuromonadales bacterium
AAACTGAGCCTGAGCGCCCTGCGCCGCTCCATCCCCCGCAGGGGCTACCGCCACCTTCTGGTCCCCTGCTCCTGGGAGCTCAAGGGGGGGATCATGCGCCGCATTAGCGAGGACTCCGTCGACAAGGAGGCCTCCTTCATCGACGGGGTGAAGGTCGAGCTCGAAGAGGGGTGGGTGCTGGTCCTGCCCGACCAGCATCGCCCCGTGGTCCATATCGTCGCCGAGGCACCGGAGAACGGCCGGGCTGAAACCCTGGCCGAGGCCTACCGCGCCAAGGTGGAGACCTGGAAGAAGGAACTGCTGGCCCACCCCGCCGGATGACCCGTCCGGCCGCGCCCGAGAGAGAAAGCCCGTGTCGGAACTGCGCTTTGATCCCCTGAAGACCACCTGGTCGGTTATCGCCGCCGACCCCTCGCGGGGCCCCGGGGATTACATCCGGGAGAGGACCACCGCCTCGCTGGCCGCCTGCCCTCTTTGCAGCGGCAACGAGGAGAAGACACCTCCCGAGCTCTTCGCCCTGCGCCCGTCGCGCAGCGCCCCCGACACCCCCGGGTGGCAGGTGCGGGTCATCCCCCACAGGTATCCGGCCCTGCGCATCGAGGGGAGTGTCGACCGCCGGCAGTGGGGGCTCTACGAATCGATGGCGGGAGTGGGTGCCCACGAGGTGATCATCGAGACCCCCGAGCACGGCCCCTCCATGGCCGACCTCTCCCTGCCGGAGCTCGCCGGCGTTCTCCAGGCCTACCGGGCCCGCCTCCTCGACCTGCGCCGGGACCGGCGCTTCCGCACCATCCTCGTTTTCAAAAACCACGGCCCGGAGGCCGGAGCCACCATCGCCCATTCCCACAGCCAGCTGATCGCCGTCCCCATCACCCCCCCGGCCATCCTCACCGAGCTCGGCGCCTGCCGCTCCTACTTCGCCGACAGGGGCCGCTGCCTCAAGTGCGACCTGCTCGAGCAGGAGCGGCGGGAGGGTGGCCGCATCATCCGCGACGACGGCGCCTTCGTGGTCTACGCCCCCTACGCCTCGAGCTTCCCCTTCGAGTTCCAGATCGCGCCGGTCCACCACGGCCACGATTTCGGGGCCCTCTCCGACTCCGATCTCGAAGGGCTCGCCGCCGCCCTGGGAGACGGCCTGAGAAGGATGAGGCGGGTCCTGCACGACCCCCCCTACAATTTCGTCCTCCACACCGCCCCACCGGAGACCCCGCGCCCCGGCCATCCCGAATACTGGCAGACCCTCTCCCGGGACTTCCACTGGCATATCGAGGTGGTGCCCCGCCTGACCCGGATCGCCGGCTTCGAATGGGGGACGGGGTTTCACGTCAACCCCACCCCGCCGGAAGCCGCCGCCGGCTTCCTGCGCGCCGCCGACGGGAGCGCCTCCCTTTGATCCTTGACCCGGCCGGCCATCCGCTCTAATCTTCCGATGTGACCCCTTCTGCCATGACGACTCACGATCCCGCCCACGCCGATCCCTACTTCCCCCTGGAGATCCAGCTCTCCCGGGGGGCCCGCGCCCGCTTCGGGCTGCCGCCGGAGCTGGGGTCGGGCCCCCGCCCCTCCCCGATCTTCCCCCTGAGGCTCCTCAGCCTGGCCCTCAACGGCCACCGGTCAGCCCCCCCCGTCAGTGCCGGGGAGCTGGGCCTGCTCGCCACCCTGAGCGCCATTTTCCGCTTCGTCGTCTCCCGGCACCTCGACTCCCGGCGCTTCGCCTGCCGCGGTGACCGGCTGCGGATCGCCGGCCGCTCCCGGGTCCTCGGGGGCTTTCTGGCTCTCGAGCAGGCCTTCGTCGAGGCCTTCCCCTGCCGGCCGGTCCTGGCCGGGGAGGAGACCCCCAAGGGCTTTCTGACCCATGGCCGCGGCAGCGCCAACCAGAGGGCGGCCCTGGTGGAGCTCTTCCTGCTGGCCCTCCAGAACGAGAACCCGGCCGCCGCGGGGTGCCTCGATCTCTTCTCCGAGAGGGAACTCCCCTCCCCCCCCGACTACCGCCGCCTCCTGGACGACATCGACCGTCTGCTGCGGGAGGCTCCCGCCGATGGGCTCCTCGGAGGCTCCCTCCTCGGGCTCCTCCGGCGTCCCCTGCGGGCCGCCCCGGCCTCCCTCTCCGGCCAGCTGGGGTACATCGACAGGGAGTGGGGGGAGCTGCTCCCCCCCGAGCTGCGCCGGCGGCTCCTCACCGCCCTCGACCTCTACGAGGAAGAGCGCCGTCCCCGGGCCGGGGGACCGGGCCCTCCTGCGGCGCCGGGGATCGGTGAGGGAGCCGAACCGGAGGCCTTCTCCGCCGACGCCGACTGGATGCCCAACGTGGTGCTGCTGGCCAAATCGGTCCACGTCTGGCTCGACCAGCTCTCCCGCCGCTACGGCCGGGAGATCCGGCGCCTCGACCAGATCCCCTCCGAGGAGCTCGAGACCCTGGCCGCCCGGGGCTTCACCGGCCTGTGGCTCATCGGCCTCTGGGAGCGCTCCGTGGCCTCCCAGTGGATCAAGCAGCGGAGGGGCAACCCCGAGGCCGTCGCCTCGGCCTATTCCCTTTACGACTACACGGTGGCCGCCGAACTGGGGGGGGAACAGGCCCTGGCCGAACTCCGGGAGCGCTGCACCCGCCGGGGCATCCGCCTGGCCTGCGACGTGGTCCCCAACCACACGGGGATCTACTCCCGCTGGACCCGGGAGCACCCCGACTGGTTCATACAGCTCGACCACCCCCCCTACCCCGGCTACCGATTCGGAGGCCCCGAGCTCTCCGCGAGCGACGACATCTCCCTGCAGATCGATGAGGGGTACTGGGACCACAGCGAGGCGGCCGTGGTCTTTCGCCACCTCGACCGCCGCAGTGGGAAGGTGCGCTACATCTACCACGGCAACGACGGCACCCACCTCCCCTGGAACGACACCGCCCAGCTCAACTTCCTGCTCCCCCAGGTGCGCGAGGCGATGATCCGCACCATCATCGGGGTGGCCCGTCACTTCCGGATCATCCGCTTCGACGCCGCCATGACCCTGGCCCGCAAGCACTTCCAGAGGCTCTGGTTTCCCCAGCCCGGCCACGGGGGCGGGGTTCCCTCCCGGGGGGAGCACGGTATGACCCGGGAGGAGTTCGACCGGGTCTTCCCCGTGGAGTTCTGGCGGGAGGTGGTCGACCGGGTGGCCGCCGAGGCCCCCGACACCCTGCTGCTGGCCGAGGCCTTCTGGCTCATGGAGGGTTTCTTCGTGCGGACCCTGGGGATGCACCGGGTCTACAACAGCGCCTTCATGAACATGCTCAAGGCCGAGGAGAACGGCCGCTACCGCACGGTGCTCAAGGAGACCCTCGAGTTCAACCCCGAGATCCTCAAGCGCTTCGTCAACTTCATGAGCAACCCCGACGAAGCGAGCGCCGCCGAGCAGTTCGACACCGGAGAGAAATATTTTGCCGTGGCGGTGCTCCTCGCCACCCTCCCCGGCCTCCCCATGTTCGGCCACGGCCAGGTGGAAGGGCTGCGGGAGAAGTACGGCATGGAGTACCGCCGCGCCTACTGGGAGGAGTCCGTCGACGAGGGGCTTCTGCGCCACCACGAGGCGCAGATATTCCCGCTGCTCAGGCGCCGCTCCCTCTTCAGCGGCTCGGAGGAGTTCTTTCTCTACGACTTCTTCGCCGGCGGGAGGGTCAACGAGGATGTCATCGCCTTCTCCAACCGGCGGGGCTCCGAACGGGCCCTTGTCGCCGTTCACAACCGCCATGCCGACACCTCGGGGTGGCTGCGGACGGCCTGCGCCCGCCGGGTGCGCCCCGAGGGGGGAGAGGAGCGCCTCGAGCAGCAGACCCTCGGGGAGGCCCTGGGGCTCGACGGGGGGGAGGGGGTCCTCTACCGCTTCCGGGAGCACCGCAGCGCCATGGAATACCTGCGGCGGGGGAGTGATCTCTGCCGGGAGGGGCTCGAGCTCCACCTCGGCCCCTTCGGCTACGCGGTCTTTCTCGATTTCCGTGAGATCCGCGACGCAGAGGGCTCCTGGGGCGCCCGCTGCGACCGCCTCGGAGGCGCTCCGAGGGCCGACCTCGACCTGGAGCTGCGCCGGCTGCGCTACGCCCCCCTGGGGGCCCTGCTCGCAGAAGCCCTCGCCCCCCTGGAGTCGGAGGGGCTCCCCGGGAAAACCCTTCCCCCGGCCCTCCATGCCTTCTACGCCGCTCTCGAGGTCGCCTTGCAGCTCCCCGGCGGGGCCGAACTGCTCGCCGGGCGCTTCCGCGAAGCGGCCGCCGCCCTCACCCGACTCGGGGCCCTGGGCAGCCGCAGGGAGTCCGAAGGTGAGGCCCTTGCCTCCCTGGCGGCCGACGCCGCTCCGAAGGGCCCCCTCTTCCGGGTCGCCCTCCCCTGGCTGCTTCTCCGCCGCCTCGGCGAGCCCGGCGAACCGGGCCGTCCCGTCCCGGCCTCCGAGGCCCTGCTCGGGGAGCTTCTCCTGGAGGAGGCCCTGGCCGCCCGCTGGTCCTCCACCGGCGACCTCTCCCCGGAGGAGGCCGGCGGCGAGGCCCTTCTGCTGAGGCTCCTGGTGCGCCACCAGACCTTCTGGCAGCCGGGAGGGCCGGCCGCGCCCCTCTCCCCCCTGTTCGAGGACCCGCTGGTCCGGGAGTATCTCGGGGTGAACAGACACAAGGAGGAGCTCTACCTGGTGAAGGAGCGGCTGGAATCGTTGACCGCAGGCCTCTCCTGGGTCGCAGCGGTGGCCGCCGTTATCTTTTTCGGCCCCAACCGTCGCGCCCTCCTCGCCGACCTGGCCGCCCGCCGAAAAAAGGTCCGCCTCATCCTCGCCGCGGCCGGAGAAGCCGGGTACCGGTTGGGCCCCTGGTTGATCGCGCCGGGCGAGGGAGGCCGGTCATGAAAATCCTCATGGCCGCCTCGGAAGCCGCCCCCTTCGCCAAGACCGGTGGCCTTGCCGACGTGGCCGGAGCCCTCCCCCGGGCCCTGCGCCGCCTGGGTCACGACGTGCGCCTCCTTCTCCCCTGGTACCGCGGCATGGAGGCCCGGGCCGGCAAAACCCGCCGAGGCCCCGAGAGGACCACCGTGGCCATCGCCGGGAGACTGGAGGAAGCCGTGCTGCGCAAGGGGGAGCTCGGGGGGATGCCCGTCTACTTCCTGGAACACCCGACCTGGTTCGACCGCGCCGGTCTCTACGGAGAGCCCGGCGGGGACTACCCCGACAACGCCGAGCGCTTCGGCTTCTTCTGCCGGGCCCTGCTGCAGATGCTCCCCCAGGTCGGATTCCGCCCCGACGTCGTCCATGTCCACGACTGGCAGAGCGCCCTGGTGCCGGTGCTTCTGCGGACCGAATTCGCCCGCCACCCCTTCTTCGCCGGCACGGGGAGCCTGCTGACCATCCACAACCTCGGCTACCAGGGGCTCTTTCCCCCCGCGACCCTGGGGCGGCTCGGCCTCGATCCGGCCCTGTACAGCATCGAGGGGCTGGAGTATCATGGCGCCCTTTCCCTGCTCAAGGGGGGGATCCTCTTCGCCGACAGGGTCAACACCGTCTCCCCGACCTACTGCCTGGAGATCCTGGAGCCTCGCGCGGGGCACGGCTTCGACGGCATCCTGAGAAGCCGCCTGGCCGCTCTCTCGGGGATCCTCAACGGCCTCGACCCCGACGACTGGAACCCGGCTCGGGACGGGGCCCTCCAGCGCCCCTTCAGCGCCCGCAACCCCGCGGGGAAGGCGGCCTGCAAGGCGGCCCTGCAGCAGGAGCTCGGGCTGCCCCAGGATCCCGACCGCCCCCTGGTGGCGATGGTCACCCGCCTCGACGCCCAGAAGGGGATCGATCTGGTGGAGGGGGCCTGGAAGGGGCTCCTGCGCCGCGGCCTGCAATTCGTGCTTCTCGGCACCGGCGGCCGGGAGCAGATGGAGCTCTTCGATCGGCTGCGCTCCCGGGCGCCGAAAGAGGTCTCGATCAACCTCTTCTTCGACGAAGCCCTCTCCCGGCGCATCTACGCCGGCAGCGACCTGCTGCTGATGCCGAGCCGCTACGAGCCCTGCGGCCTGGCCCAGCTGATCGCCCTGCGCTACGGCACCCTTCCGGTGGTCCGGCGCACCGGAGGGCTGGCCGACACGGTACGGGACGCCGACGACGACCCCCGGGGGGGAAACGGCTTTCTCTTCGAGGCGGCCAGCCCCGAGGCCCTTCTCGGGGGTCTCGACCGTGCCCTGGCGGCCTGGCGGGAGCCGGAGCGGCGGCGGCGGCTGATCCGCCGGGGGATGACCCTCGACTTCTCCTGGGACCGCTCGGCGGCGGAATACCTGAAACTCTACGGAAAAATCAAGGAGGCCCGACGTGGCTGAGGATCGGATGAAAAAAGGGGACGGGGAGAACCCGTCCGGGCAGGGAGCCGAAGAGGGGGGTGAGCGGCTGAGCGAGATGGAGCTGCTGCAGCGGGAGGTGGAACGCCGCCTCAGGGACAACCAGAAATTCCTGGAGCGCTTTCTCGACGAGGACTACGAGGAGGACGGGGAGGATTCCGACGGGGAGGAGGGAGAGGACGGGGAGGTCTTCGAGGAGCTCTGAACCCGGATTGTGGACAAACTGATTTTTGAGCAGCCTCAAAAATCCTCAGGATGCAAGGCGCCCGCGGATCGAGGAGTGAAGCGTAGCGAAAGCTGGGTCGCAGCGACGAGATCAAGGGGAACGATGCAGATAGGGGGTTTAGCAGCCTGAACCGGCCCCTATTCCTGCCGCCCCAGGCTGGTCAGGTACTCGGCCCACTCCACGGGGAGGAGGTGCTTCTTGCGGTTGTTGCACTCCTTGCAGGCCGGCACGCAGTTCCCCCGGGTGCTGCGCCCTCCCCGGCCCAGGGGGAGGACGTGGTCGAGGGTCAGCTCCCGGGCACCCACCTTCGCCCCGCAGTAGTGACAGAGGCCGGCGGCGATGCGATTCTGCCACCAGTTGCTGCGGCGCAGCTCCCGGGCCTTCTCCCTCTCCCGGCGGATATCCTCTTCATCCGGCTCCGATGTCCAGTCCATGACCCCTCCCCTTGTGCGGCAGCGGGCATTCTAAAGCAGCCCGCCTCCGGCCGCAACCCCTTCCGGTTCGAACCGCCCCGTTGCGCCGAAAGAGAAAATATGCGATTTTACATCTCCTCCGGATCCCGGGGCTCCACCCCCTGCGACAGGTCGTGACATGAAGATTCTCATCATCGGCGGCGGTCAGGTCGGCTTCTTCCTCTGCGAGCGTCTCTCGGCCGAAGGGCACGAGGTGATCCTGGTTGACCGCAATCCCGAGCACCTGCGGCAGGTCGAGGACCGGCTCAACGTCCTGGGGGTCGCAGGCAACGGCGCCAGCGCCGAGACCCTCGAGCAGGCCGGGATCAAGGGGACCGACATCTTCATCGCCGTCACCGATCTCGACGAGGTCAACATTCTCGCCTGCCTGCTGGCCCGCGAATACCAGGTTCCGACCCGGGTGGCCCGGGTGAAGAGCATCGAGTACACGGGAGAGGGAGCCGTCCTCTCCAAGGAAAAGCTCGGCATCGACCTTCTGATCAACCCCGAGGACACGGTGGCCGAGGAGATCGCCAGGATCTCCTGCCGCTCCGGCTCCTTCGACGTGGCCGAGTTCGTCGAGGGGCAGATCCAGTTCATCGGCTACCGCATCACCCCCGGCCATCCCCTCTGCGACCTGACCCTGAAGGAACTCGGCGAAATCCGCGGGATGTACCGCTTCGTGGTCACCGCCATCAGCCGCGGCGACCAGACCATCATCCCCCGGGGGGACGACACCATCCAGGCCGGGGACAACATCTACATCTTCGCCCACCAGAAGGACCTCCCCGCCCTGCAGTACCTGCTGCGCCACGAGCCGGTCCCCGAGAAACGCCGCCCCCGGGCCTTCATCCTGGGGGGCAACCACATCGGCCTGAACGTGGCCCGGGAACTCGAGAAACTGCGCTTCGAGGTGCGCCTGGTGGAGCGGGACCTTGAGCGTTGCGAGCAGTTGGCGGCCAAACTCGACCGGGCCATGGTCATCCACGCCGAGGGGACCGACATCCGGACCCTCCTCGAGGAGGGGGTGGCCGAGTCCGAGGTCTTCATCGCCGTCACGGAAAACGACGAGACCAACATCCTCTCCTCCCTGCTCTGCAAGCAGCACGGCACGGGACGCGCCCTGGCCCTGGTGAACAAACCCGAACTGCTCAAGCTCGCCCCCTCCCTGGGGATCGACGCCTGCGTCTCCCCCCGGCTCTCGGCGGCCGCCGCCATCCTCAAGTACGTCAGGCGCGGCGGCGTGATCTCCATCGCCGCCATCGAGGGAAGCAACGCCGAGGTGCTCGAATTCCAGGTCAAGGAAAAGAGCAAACTGGCCGGGCTCCCTCTGCGCAGCCTCCACTTCCCCGCTGGGGCCATCATCGGGGCCATCGTCCGCCAAGCGAGCTACGAGATCCCCTCCGGGGAGAGCACCCTGGAGCCGGGAGACCGGGTGGTGGTCTTCGCCCTCCCCGGGGCCCTGGCACGGGTGGAGAGGTTCTTCGAATAGATGAACATCTCCCTCACCCTGCATATCCTCGGCGCGATGCTCATCTACCTGGCGGGCACCCTGCTGCTCCCCATCGGGGTTTCCCTCGCCTATGCCGACGGGGCGGCCCTCTTCTTCGTCGAGGCCGCGGTCATCACCCTGGTGGCCGGCGTCCTGCTGCTGCGGGGAACCCCGCCCGGAAAGGAGCCCTCGGTCCGCGACGGCTTCGCCATCGTCACCTTCGGATGGACCGTCTTCGCCCTCTTCGGCGCCCTCCCCTTCTGGCTCTCCGGAAGCATCCCCTCCCCCCTCGACGCCCTCTTCGAGACCATGAGCGGCTTCACCACCACCGGGGCGAGCATCCTCACCGACGTGGAAGCCCTCCCCCCGAGCCTTCTCTTCTGGCGCGCCCTCACCCACTGGCTGGGGGGGATGGGGATCATCGTCCTCTCCCTGGCCATCCTGCCGATGCTCGGCGTGGGGGGGATGCAGCTCTTCAAGGCCGAGGTCCCCGGCCCGACGGCCGACCGGCTCAAGCCCCGCATCCAGGACACCGCCAAGCTGCTCTGGGGGGTCTACGTGCTGCTCACCATCCTGCAGACCCTGCTGCTGATGGCGGGGGGGATGAGCTTTCTCGACTCGGTCTGCCACGCCTTCGCCACCATGGCCACGGGGGGCTTCTCCACCCGCAACGCCTCGGTGGCCGCCTACGGCAGCGCCTATATCGACTGGGTGGTGATCCTCTTCATGTTCCTGGCCGGGGTCAACTTCTCCCTGCACTACCAGGCGCTGCGGGGCCGGCTGGTCACCTTCCGGCGAAACGAGGAGTTCCTCTTCTACCTGGCCATCACCCTGACCGCGACGGGGCTGCTCGTCTTCTTCAACCACGGCACGGTCTACGGGGGCCTCCTCGAGAACCTGCGCTACAGCGCCTTCCAGGTCACCTCCATCCTCACCACCACCGGTTTCGCCACGGCCGACTACGAGAAGTGGCCGGTGATCACCCAGTACCTTCTGGTCTCCCTGATGTTCATCGGCGGCTGCGCCGGCTCCACCGGCGGGGGGATGAAGGTGGCCCGCATCCTGCTGCTCTTCAAGCACGCCCACGTCCAGCTCTACCGCCTCATCCACCCCCGGGCCGTGCGCCTGGTCAAGCTCGGCAGCCTCCCCGTCGACCGGGAGGTGATGCAGGCCATCCTCGGCTTCTTCGCGCTCTTCATGGGCGTCTTCGTCGTCGCGTCCTTTCTGCTGGCGGCCTGCGGCATGGACCTGGTCTCCTCCGGGGCCGCCGTCATCGCCACCCTGAGCAACATCGGCCCGGGCCTCGGGTCGGTAGGCCCCGTCGACAACTACGCGCACATCCCGGCCTTCGGCAAGGGGGTGCTGGTGCTCTGCATGCTGATGGGGCGCCTGGAGCTCTTCACCGTCCTGGTGCTGATCTTCCCTTCCTTCTGGCGCCGGTGACCCCGCCCGGAGGCGGCCCATGTCATTGATGAAAACCCGCGTCCCGGGCTGGCTGCTCCTGGGACTTCTCCTGCTGGCGGCTCTCCTGCGCCCCGCCCCCCTCTCCGGAGCCATGGAACACCACTTCCTCTTCTTTCCCGAGCGCGAACTGGTGGCCACCCCTGCGGCCCTGGGCCTTCCCTACGAGGAGGTCTCCTTCGCCGCCTCGGACGGCGTCTCCCTCCACGGCTGGTATCTCCCCGGCCCCGAGGGGGCCCCCCTCATCCTTTTCTTCCACGGCAACGCCGGCAACATCTCCCACCGCCTCGAAAACCTCTTCCTCTTCCACCGCCTGGGGGTGTCGACCTTCATTTTCGATTACCGCGGGTACGGCAGGAGCGAGGGGCGGGCCACGGAGGAGGGAACCTACGCCGACGGCCGGGGTGCCCTGGCCTGGCTTGCAGCCCGGGGATGGACCCCGGAGCGGACCGTTTACTTCGGCCGCTCCCTCGGCGCCGGTGTGGCCACCCAGATGGCCCTCGAGACCCCCCCCGCCGGGCTGGTGCTCGAAACCCCCTTCCCTTCCGTCTCCGCCATGGGATGGCACCACTACCCCGGGCTCTATCTGCTGCTCGGCTGGGCGGTGAGGGCGCGCTACGACACCCTCTCCAAGATCGGGGAGATCCGCACCCCCCTGCTCATCATCCAGGGGGACCGGGACGCCATCGTGCCGGAAAAGATGGCGCGACGGATTTTTGGCGCGGCGGCCGAGCCAAAAACCCTTCATATCATCCCCGGCGCGGGGCACAACGACACCTACGAGGTGGGGGGCGCCCCCTACTGGAGCGCCTGGAGAAAATTTCTCGAGGCCGCCTGCGGCCCCCTTCCGCGACCTCTTTCTTCTCCCTAGCCCCCCCCTCCCGCCCCCATCC
>JBFHXN010000054.1:0-10667 GCA_041598955.1 Desulfuromonadales bacterium
AGGCCCCCTGGCGGGAGCCGGTCCCGCAGGCCCGCCTCCTACGATTCCTCCACCGACGCCGCCCCAAGGTCGATGGCCTTCACGTTGAGGGGGATGAAACGGTGGTTGCGCTCGGGAAGGACGTTTTTGAGGGCGGCCTTGAGGGAGTCGAGGGAGACGGCTCCCGTCCGTCGGGCATAGGCGCCAATGGTGATCATGTTGGCCAGGCGGGGGTCTCCCAGCTCGAGGGCCATCTCGTTGAGGGGAAGCCGGAGCACTTGGAGATCCTCACGGCGATGCCCCCCCTCGTCCACCAGGGAGCTGTTGATCAGGCAAAAGGCGCCCGGCTTGAGACGGCCGAGGTACTTCTCCAGGGAGGACTGGTTGAGGATCAGCCCGCAACTGGGATTGCCGATGACCGGAGAGCCGACCTCCTCGTCGGAGACCACCACCGTGCAGGTGGCGGCGCCGCCGCGCTTCTCCACCCCGTAAGAAGGGTAGTAGCTGACGTTTTTCCCCTCGAGAATACCGGCGTAGGCCAGCAGGTTGCCGATGAGCAGGATGCCCTGCCCGCCGAAGCCGGCCATGAATACGTCATGAGTCATGATCAAACCCCACGTTCCAGGTTACTTGTCACCGGCCCTGTCCTTGAAAGTCCCCAGCTCGAAATAGGGGATCATCTCGGCGCCGACCCTCTCGTTGGCCTGCAGGGGGCTCATCCCCCAGTTGGTGGGGCAGGCCGCGAGGACCTCGACGAAGGCGAAACCCTTCTTCTCGACCTGGTACTCGAAGGCCCTGCGGATGGCTTTTCCCGCCTGCAGGATGTTCTTGGGATTGTTGACCGCGACCCGCACCGAGTAGGCCGCTCCGTCGAGAGCCGCGATCACCTCGGCCATGCGGATGGGGTAGCCGTCCAAAAAGACGTCGCGCCCCTCGGGGGAGGTCAGGGTGGTCTGCCCAGGCAGGGTGGTGGGGGCCATCTGCCCGCCGGTCATGCCGTAGGTGGTGTTGTTGACGAAGATCGCCGTCAGCAGCTCCCCCCGGTTGGCGGCGTGGATGATCTCGCTGGTGCCGATGGCCGCCAGGTCGCCGTCCCCCTGATAGGTGAAAACGACGCTGTCGGGGCGGGCCCGCTTGACCCCCGTCGCCACGGCGGGCGCCCGGCCATGGGGGGCCTCGACCACGTCGATGTCGAAATACTCGTAAAGAAAAACGCTGCATCCCACCGAGGCGACGCCGATGGTCGTCTGCTGCACGCCGAAGTGGTCCATGGCATCGGCTGTCAGGCGATGGATCAGGCCGTGCTGGCATCCCGGGCAGAAGTGGGTCTGGATGTCCTTGAGGGAGACGGGGCGCTCGAAGACCGGTTTGAAGTCGGTGGTCATGCTCCCCTCCCGTAGTGCTTGCGGATCTGTTCGAGAAGCTCCTCGGGGGTCGGCAGGGAGCCGGTCCCCGGGGGGCGTCCGTAGAAGGCGACCTCGGCGTCGCGGGCCACCGAGAGCCGCACGTCCTCCACCATCTGACCCGTGTTGAGCTCCACGCAGAGAAGCTTCTTGCACCGCTGCGTCGCTTCGGCGAAGGCCTTCTCGGGAAAGGGAAAGAGGGTGACGGGGCGCAGGAATCCGACCTTCAGCCCGGCTTCCCGGGCCATGGCGACGGCTGTCTTGGCGATGCGGGCGGCGCTGCCGAAACCGGTGACGATGAGATCTGCGTCCTGGAGGAATTTCCCTTCGCTGCGCTGCTCCCTGGCCTTGAGCTCCTCGGCCCGGCGCCAGAGCTTCCAGTTGTGCTCCTCGAGCTCCCCCTCCCCCAGGTAGAGGGACTTGACGATGCGCTGGTCGCTGCGGCCGAGCTTTCCGGTCACCGCCCAGTCCTTGGCCGGCAGGTCGCTGGGGGGAGAAGCGGGCCTGGCCACCAGGGCCTCCTTCATCTGCCCGATCAGGGAGTCGGCCAGCAGCACAGCCGGCATGCGGTAGCGGTCGGAGAGGTCGAAGGAGAGGATGGTCAGGTCGTACATCTCCTGCACCGAGGCCGGGGCAAGGACGATGGTCCGGTAGTCGCCGTGGCCGCCCGTCTTGACCGACTGGAAATAGTCGGCCTGGGAGGCGTCGATGCCGCCGAGCCCCGGGCCGGAGCGGCAGATGTTGACGATCAGCCCCGGCAGCTCGCTCCCCGCCATGTAGGAGATCCCCTCCTGCTTGAGGGAGATCCCCGGGCTCGAGGAGGAGGTCATGGCCCGGACCCCGCAGGCGCTGGCCCCCAGCAGCATGTTGATGGAAGCGATCTCGCTCTCGGCCTGGATGAAGGTTCCCCCGACACGGCGCAACTCCTGGGACATGTAGGCCGGGATGTCGCTCTGGGGGGTGATCGGGTAGCCGAAATAGTGGCGGCACCCCGCGGCGATGGCTCCCATGGCGACGGCGATGTTTCCCGCGACCAGCTGACGCTCGCTCATGACCTGGCCCCCTTCTCCTGACGGTGGACGGTGATCGCAACGTCGGGGCAGATCTGGGCGCACAAGGCGCAGGAGGTGCAGAGCCGGAGATCGTCCTCGCTGACGCGCACAGGCAGGAAGCCCTGCCGGTTGAGACTGCCGCTGATTTTCACCAACCCCTTGGGACAGGCGATGGTGCACAGGGCGCACCCCTTGCACCGCTCTTCGTTGATCACGACCTTGGGCATGGGAACGGGTCCTCTAGTGATTGGGCAAAGCCCTCTTTCGGGGTGGTCAAGGTAACAAATGGACACTGCCTTCGTCAACCGATTTAATGTCCCGGCAGGCCAAGGGGATTACAGTGGTTTTTCGGGCACTTACCAAACACGACCGACGGCCCCGCAACCTCTTCCGGCCCCGGCTGGCCTGGGCCGGGCCCTTCGACGAACCATCGGATTCAGCCCCTTTGACATCCTTCCCCGGGCCGATAGAGTTTGAATTCAATCCATGATGGAACGGACCCTGGAGCCTCGATGATGAAACCCTCGACCCGATGCGCCCTGCTTCTCGCCCTGGCCCTGTTTCTCCCCGCCTGCGGCCACGTGATCTCCAAGGAGGCCCGGCAGGCAACCGATCCGTCCCTCGACTTCGCCGGGGTGCGGCAAGACCCAGAGGCCTTCGTCGGGCGAAGCCTGCTCCTGGGTGGGGTGATCCTCGGCACCTTCCCCGAGGCCGGGGGATCGACCCTGGAGATCCTCGCCTACCGTCTCGACCGCTGGGGGGAACCGGTGTCCCTCGATCGCAGCGGGGGGCGCTTTCTCGTGCGGAGCGATCGGTTTCTCGACCCGGCCGTCTTCGCTCCGGGGATGCTCATCACCCTGACCGGCACCGTCACGGGGAGAGAGACCCGCCCCATCCTGGGGACCACCTACACCTACCCTCTCTTCTCGGCGGGGGAGATCCACCTCTGGGAGGAGCCCTTCCGGCGGGGCATCTACCCCCCCCCCAACCCCAACGCCCCGGTCTACGTGCGCCCCGAGCAGCCCGGAGAGCCCAATCCCTACGATCCCGGCTACGCCCCCTATCCCTACACCCCCTACTGGTATCGCATCCCCTGAGCAACCCTGCGCGGTATTGTCAGAGCCAGAAAAGGTAGCCGAGAATTCCCCCCAGGGAGATCAGGGCGATAACAACGAGGTTGAGGCGCCATTCGTCCTCGGCACGGCGATGTCGCAGGGCATTGAGGGCGAGCCCCCCGAGGCTGAGACAGAGCCCTGCGAGCATCAGGTAGAAGAGCACCCTGGCCAGTTCCATGTCCCAAGTGGAGCGCAGGCTGATCTTGTAATAGCGCTCGAAGAAGGTCTCCACCTCGGGCTTGGCCCGGTCGAGCACCAGAAGGGCCGCGCAGAGAACGGCCCATCCGGCGGCGGCGATCCAGCGCAGGGAGCGGGCCAGAGGATCGGGGCCCCGGCGCCTCTCCAGACGATTTTCCTCCATGCTCCTTCCCCCTTTCCCGGTCAGATGTCCTGCGGCCAGTGCCTCTTCTGAATATGTCATGCAAAAACGCAAGCGGGCGGCCCGATGGACCGCCCCAGATTGTTGACAAACCGGTTTTTTCCGGCTGCTCAAAAACCTTCAGATGCTAGGCGCCCGCCGATCGAGGAGTGAGGCGTAGCGAAAGCTACGTCGCAGCGACGAGATCAAGGGGAACGAAGCAGATGAGGGTTTTTCAGCAGCCCGGGGCGGCCCGATGGCCGCCCGTCTCTTCAATCACCCCTCCCCCGACTCTCCATCCTTCAGCCCCTGGGCCCCTTGACCAGAAAGGACATCAGCCGATCCCCCGGATCGATGGAAAGGCCGGTGGCGGCAGCGTCTTTCTCGGTAAAGGCCTGCGCCTTGCCGGAAGGGGGAAACTCCCCCCCCGAGCCGTAGAGTGCGAAGGGGACGGGGTCGGAGGTGTGGGTCATCTTCTTCAGGGGGGTGGGGTGGTCGGGGAGGACCAGCACCCGGTAATCCCCCAGGGCCGGCAGCCCGGCCAGAACCGTGCCGACCACCTTGGCGTCGAAATCCTCGATGGCCTGCACCTTCTCGGCCACCAGCCCCGAGTGGGCCGCCTCGTCGGGCGCCTCGACATGCAGGTAGACGAAATCCCGCGTCTTCAGGGCCTCGAGGGCATATTGCGCCTTGCCGAGGTAGTTGGTGTCGAGATAGCCGGTTGCCCCGGGGACGTTGATGACGTCGAGGCCCGCGTAGATGCCGATCCCCTTGATGAGGTCGACGGCGGAGATGACGGCCCCGGTGATCCCGAAGCGGCTCGCCAGGCTCTCCATCTTCGGCGCCCTCCCCTGCCCCCAGAGCCAGATGGAGTTGGCCGGCAGGGCCCCCTGTTTCTCCCGGAGCCGGTTGACAGGGTGATCCTTGAGAAGCAGCTGCGAGGAGCTCATCAGCCCGATCAGCTCCTCGGCCCCCTCGCCTGCGGGCATATGCTCGTGGATGCTCTGCATGGTCAGATCGTGGGGGGGAGCGAGTTGGAGTTTCTCGCGGCCGCCGTGCCAGACCATCAGGTGGCGGTAGGAGACGCCGGAATAGAAATCGAACTCGCCGCCACCGAACTCGGCCTGGAGGGATGCGATGATCTCCCGGGCCTCGGCGGTGGTGATGTGCCCCGCGGAGAAGTCGGCCATGTAGAGCCGGCCCCGCTCGGGGAGCAGGGTGACGAGATTGAGCCGGAAGGCGACGTCGCCGGGGGCGAGCTCGACCCCCATGCTGGCGGCCTCCAGGGGGGAGCGGCCGCTGTAGCAGGAACCGGGGGCGTAGCCGAAGACCGAGAGGTTGGCCACGTCGCTTCCGGGATGGAACCCCTTGGGAACCGTATGGGCCAGGCCGGCCCACCCTTCCCTGGCCAGGCGGTCCATGTGGGGGGTATGGGCGGCTTCCAGCGGCGTCCTGCCGCCGAGTTCCTCGACCGGCTCGTCGGACATGCCGTCGCCGAGCAGGATGATGTACTTCATGAAATCCTCGATTGGGAAAGATGCCTTGCCTCGGCGCCACAGCGGCCGCCGGGGGAAGGCTTTTTTGGGAGGGAACCTTGATCGTCCAGAGAGAGTCCTCCGCGGAGGGTCCAAGAAGGGGCCTCCTCTGGATTCATTATCCATGGGGACGATCGGTCTTTGCCCTCCTCTGGGTCTCCGTGTCTCCGTGGTGAAAAGGGTCTATCCTCGGGGGTGGTGCTGTTCGTGAATCTTCCTGAGCCGCTCCCGCGTGACGTGGGTGTAGATCTGGGTGGTGGAGATGTCGGCGTGGCCGAGCATGGTCTGCACCGCCCTCAGGTCGGCTCCGTTTTCCAGCAGATGGGTGGCGAAGGAGTGCCGCAGGGTATGGGGGGTGATCCTCTTGCTGATGCCCGCCTGCAGGGTGCGGCGCCTAATAATCTTCCAGACCCCCTGTCTTGTCAACCCCTTGCCGCCTCGGTTGAGAAAGAGGCAGGGGCTCCCCGACTCTTTCTCCAGGGGGGCCCGACCGTGGCGCAGGTAATCCCGGACGGCTTCGGCCGCCGCCTCCCCGAGGGGGACGATGCGCTGCTTGCTCCCCTTGCCGAGGGTGCGCAGGTAGCCGACCTCGAGTTGCAGTTCCCCCATCTTGAGGGTACAGAGCTCCGAAACCCTCAATCCCGTGGCGTAGAGAAGCTCGAGCATGGCCCGGTCCCGAAGGGCCAGGGGGGTGGCGTCGCCAGGAACGGCGAGGAGCTTTTCCACCTCGGAGGGAGAGAGGGTGTGGGGCAGCGGGCTCAGGCTGCGGGGGGCCTCCACCCTCGTGGTGGGGTTGGCCGCCGAGAGTTTTTCGCCGAGCAGGAATTTATGGAACATCCGAAGGGAGACCAGCGCCCTGGCCCTGCTCCGGGGAGAAAGGCCCTCTTCCTTGAGCCGCGCCAGAAAGCGCAGGACCGTGGCCGGGGCCACCCCGTCGGGATGATCAACCCCTTCGGTCTCGAGAAAGTCGAGATAGCGGGCGAGATCCCGTCCGTAGGCCTCCAGGGTGTTGCGGGAGAGCCCCTTTTCGACGGCGACATAATTGAGGAAAATATCGAGGAACTGGTTCATGGATGGAGAATCCGGTCACGGGAAGCCAGAAGCCGGGGCCCCTCACTCCTCGGTGTCGAGGGTTTCCTGGAGCTTTTTGCTGACCTCCTCGAGCTTCTCGGCAAAGCGCACCTTCTGGCCGAAGATGTCCTGCACGTAGAAGGTGTCGGCCGCCTGGTCGACCTTGGTGGAGATCTTCGCCACGCCGATGTAGAGACCGAGCTCCAGAAGGGTGCGGGTGATCTCGTAGAGCAGGCCGACCCGGTCCTTGGCGTAGATGTCGAGTACCGTGTACTCGTCGGAGATCTCGTTGTCGACGACGACCCGGTTGGCGATCCTGGGGCGGGCCCGCTCCACCAGAAAGGAGGGGCGCTGCCTCTTCTTGACCAGTTCCTCGACCCGCACCCTCCCTTCGACCACGGCGCAGAGGTGCTCCTCCACCCGGGCCCAGCGGGCCGGGTCGGTAACGGCTTCTCCTGCGGGACTGCGCACCTGGAGGATGTCGAGCACCTCGCCGTTGTAACGGGTGTGGATCTGGGCTCCCAGGATATTGAGGCCGTTGGCGGCCATCACCCCGGTGATTTTTGAGAAAAGCCCCGGGATGTCGAGGGTGGAGATGGTGAGCTGGGTGTAGGCGGCCTCCGGTTCGTGCTCGACCTTCATGACCAGGGAGCGGTCCCCCCGGGCCAGGGCGAGCCGCAGGTGCTCGGCGATCTCAACGGAGCGGTAGGAGAGGAGGTAGCGGGTGCTCAGGCTCCTCAGGGCCTCCTTGACGGTCTTCTCACCGAAGTCCTCCCCCAGCCTCTCGACCACCTTGCGTTTTCGGTTGCGCACCTTCTCCGAGCGGTCTTCGAGCCTGAAATTCCCCCGCTCGAGGACCTGGTAGGCCTTCTCGTAGAGCTCCTGGAGAAGCCTCCCCTTCCACTCGGTCCAGACCCCGGGCCCGACGGCCTTGATGTCGGCGAAGCTGAGGAGGTAGAGCATCTTGAGATTTTCGCTCATCCCCATCTGCCGGGCGAACTGGAGAATCAGCTTGTCGTCATGGAGGTCGCGGCGCTGGGCGAGATGGGCCATCTCCAGGTGGTTGCGCACCAGGAACTCCAGGCGCTGGCTGTCCTCTTTGTGGAGCCCGAGGCGCCGGGCGATGGTGGGGATGAGGTCGGCCCCCTTGTTGCAGTGGTCCTTCCCCTCCCCCTTGCCGATGTCGTGGAAAAGCACCCCGAGCAGCAGCAGCTCTCGCTTCTCCACATCGTTGGCCACCTGGCTGAGAAGGGGTTTCTTCTCCAGGTATTCCCCCTCCCAGAGTTTGAGGATCTCCTCCACGGCGAAGAGGGAATGGATGTCGACGGTGTAGATGTGGTAGGCGTCGTGCTGCACCTTGCAGTAGATCCGGCCGAACTCGGGGATGAAGCGGTTGAGAAAGCGCAGGTGGTGCATCTCCCGCAGGGTGCGGGCGAGCCCCTTGGGGTTGCGCAGCAGGGCCAGGAAGGATTCGCTCATGGTGCGGGAGCGGCGCACCTTGTCGTTGACCAGGTGAAGGCTGTCGCGGATCAGGGTCTTGACCTGCAGCCCGAGCCGGGCCTGGTGGCGCTGGGCCAGTTCGAAGGCCTTCATCATCAGCGCCGGGTCTTTCTCGAAGAGATCGGTCCGGGTCACCCCAAGCTCCCCCCGCAGGATGTAGAAGCCGTCCTCCACGGCCCGGCGGGTGAAATAACCGAAGAGCCGGAAGGTGGCGTCGTCACGCTGGGTCGCCTTGGCGACCAGGGAGGAGGAGAGATGCTCGACCCGGGTGGCATGCTCGTAGTAGTCCTGCATGAACTGCTCGACGGCCGGGACGTCCTTCCCCTCCTCGTAGCCGAGGAAACGGGCGATCTTCTCCTGATGATCGAAATGGATCTGGTCGTTCTTGCGCCCCGAGAGGTAGTGGAGCTCGTTGCGGATGCGCCAGAGGTAGTCGAAGGCCTCTTCGAACTCCTGGAATTCCCGCTCGGAGAGAATCCCCTTGTGGACCAGGTCTCGCAGCCCCGAGGCCTTGAACTTGACCCGGGCCACCCAGACGGCCGTGTGCAGGTCCCGCAGCCCCCCTTCCCCTTCCTTGATGTTGGGTTCGAGCAGGTAGACGGAGGAACCGTATTTCTTCAGCCGCCGGTCGTTTTCCTCGATCTTCTCCCGGATGAACCCCTGGCTGTTGCGCCCGACGATGCTCTCCAGAACCCCCTTCTCGTACTCCTGGTAGAGGTCCCTGTCTCCGGCGAGATAGCGGGAGTCGAGCAGGGCGGTGCGGGCGGTGATGTCCCTGTCGGCCATCTCCAGGCAGTCCCTGTCGGTGCGTACGCTGTAGCCGACGTCGAGTCCCAGGTCCCAGAGAAAATAGAGAACCCGCTCGCTGACCGTCTCGGCATACCCCTGATCCTTCCCCGCGTAGTGGAACATCAGGTCGATGTCGGAGAGGGGATTGAGCTCGCCGCGACCGTAGCCGCCGATGGAGACCAGCACGCAGCGGCCGGCGGCGCCCTTGCCGAAGTCCGAGGCCGCCTGCCGGTAGAGCCCCTGGACCAGGGTGTCGATCATGGCCGTCTGGGCCTGGACGATCTGCCGCCCGGAGGCCCCTTCCCGGTGGCCTTCCCGGATGATGCGCTGCTGCTCCTCGAGAAAGTCCCGGGCCGCCTGGAGGACCCTCGGCCGCCGCTTCTCGAAGGGAAGGTCGAGGCTCTCGCCCGCGAAGAGGGGTTCGGTTGTTGATGTGCGATAAGGGGTCATTGGGAGGCAATCATGCTGAAGGATTTGAGATACCCCTGGACACCCTGGCGGATGGCGAGGACGGTGCGCTGCTGGTACTTGGAATCGACGAGGCGGGCCTCCTCGCGATGGTTGCTGATGAAGGCCGCCTCCACCAGGACCGAGGGCATGGTGGCTCCGAGGAGGACGTAGAAGGGGCCCTGCCGCACGCCGAGGTCCTTGATACGGCTGTAGTGGCCCGAAAGGAGGTCGACCATGGACTTCTGGATTTCAGCGGCAAGGCGGCTCGACTCGTTGATCTTGGAGTTGGCCATGAGGTCAAGAAGGATCATCTCCAGGTCACCGACCTCCTTGAGGGTGGTGCCGTTCTCCCGGGCGGCCAGCTCCATGACCTTGTTGTTCTTGGAGAAGTTGAGATAGTAGGTTTCGATGCCGTAGGGGCTGGAACTCTGGTTGGCGTTGACGTGCAGGGAGATGAAAAGGTCGGCGCCGACCCGGTTGGCGATGGCGGTGCGCTCGTCGAGGGGGAGGTAGATGTCCTTGTCCCGGGTGAGGACGACCTCGCACCCCAGAGTCGAGGTGAGCTCCCTGGCCAGAAGTTTCGCCATGGCGAGGGTGACGTCCTTCTCCATGATGCCGCTGGGGCCGATGGCGCCGGGATCCTTGCCTCCGTGTCCCGGATCGACCACGATGCGCAGGGGCCCCTTCCCCCGGTCCCCCTGGGGAATCTGCACCCGCAAGGGGGGGGGCTCCATGGGGGTCTGGGAGAGGACCCCCGCGATGCCGTCGGCGGCGGGGGAGGTCTTCCCTCCGCCGGAGGAGGGAGTCGTCGCGGGAGGCGCGGAGGAAGGGGTGGGAGGCGTTGAGGCCTGGCGGACCGGCCCGTTGACATCGACAATGACCCGGTAGGGATTGCTCAGGGTGAAGACCTGGTAGTCCACCGAGCCGGAGAGATCGAGCACCACCCGCACCACCCCCCGGGCGTATTGGGCGACCCGCACCTGGCCGACCCGGCCGTCCTCGAGAGCGATGGCCGAGGGGACATCCCCCGAGAGGCCCGCCTCGGTCAGGTCCACGACGAGCCTGGCCGGCAGTCCGGCGGCGGGATCGGCGGGGAGGAACCGCGGGGTCTGGTCGGCCTGGTTGTCGAGGTCGACGACCACCCGGGTGAATTCGGGGTAGCTCTGGTGGCGGACCCCCTTGACCATGCTCGCATAACTGCGGGGAGAGTCGACGGGGGCCGAGGTGATCACCGGCGGAGCCGATGGCTTGTCGGCCGGGGCGTAACGGGCGAGACTCTCCTGCTTGGCCCGGGCCTTCGGGGCCATGTCGCCATCCCCGTAGATCTGCACGATCCTCTGGTAACGGCGGTAGGCCTCCACCTGATCCCCGACGGTCTCCTCCAGAAGGGTTCCGGCGAGGAAGAGCCCGTCGTC
>JBFHXN010000055.1:0-10664 GCA_041598955.1 Desulfuromonadales bacterium
ACCTTTCGCAGCAGACGGACCGCCCGGCTGTCGGAGGCCACAAGGTTCCGGCAGGGGCGGGGATAGAGGCAGCCGGCGCGGCGGCAGGCGGCCTCTGCCGCGGCATCCCCGCAGGAGAGACCGTACATGTTGGCCGTCGGCCCTCCCAGGTCGGTCACGGTCCCGCGGAAATGGGGATGGCGAACCAGGCGGCCGACCTCGCCGAGAATCGACTCCTCGGAACGCGACTGGATGGTCTTCCCCTGGTGGTGGGTGATGGCGCAGAAGGCGCAGCCGCCGAAGCACCCCCTGTGAGTGGTGACAGAGAAGCGGATCTGCTCGTAGGCCGGAATGGGCTGGGTGTAGGATGGATGGGGGAGCTTCTGAAAGGGCAGAGCGTAGACCCGGTCGAGTTCCCCCTCGGCAAGGGGGGGAGGAGGCGGATTGACCACCACGAAGCGGTTTCCGTGGGCCTGGGCGAGGCGCCGGCCGCTCCAGGGATTCGCCTCGGCGGCGGCGAGACGGAAGGCCTCGTTGTAGGCCTCGGGGTCCTGAGCCGTCCTTTCGAAGGAGGGAAGCACCAGGGCGCCGGCGGGAGGCTCCGGGGCGAGATGGGCCGTTCCGGGAAGGTCGGTGAGGGTGCGGACATCCTCCCCCAGGGCGGACCGGCGGGCCACCTCGAGCAGAGCCGTCTCGGCCATTCCGTAGAGAAGCAGGTCTGCCTTGCTGTCGGGAAGAACGGAGCGCCGGACCTTGTCGTCCCAGTAGTCGTAGTGGGCCAGCCTCCGCAGGCTCGCCTCGATGCCGCCGATGACCACGGGGAGGCCCTTGAAGGCTCCCTTGATGGCGGCGGTATAGGCGATCACCGCCCGGTTGGGCCGGGCTCCGGAGACGCCTCCGGGGGTGTAGGCGTCGTTGCTGCGAATCCTTTTGGCCGCCGTGTAGTGGTTGACCATGGAATCCATGGCCCCGGCGGAGACGGCGGCGAAGAGCCGGGGGCGCCCCATCGCCTGAAGTGCCAGGGGGTCTCGCCAGTCGGGCTGGGCGAGGATGCCGACCCTGTAGCCTTCGGCCTCGAGCAGGCGGGCCAGCAGGGAAACTCCGAAGGCGGGATGATCCACGTAGGCATCCCCGGAGACGAAGAGGATGTCGAGCTCCTCCCAGCCCCGGGCCGACATCTCGGCTCGGGTCATGGGGAGAAAAGGGGCGGCGCCTCCCCCTGTCAGCGGCTGCGGTCCCGGCACAGCCTCTCCATGGAGCGATCATAGCTGCGTTCCCCCTCGGGGGAGAAGAAGCATCCGGGAATTTCGCCCCGGTCGCGGTGATGGGTCACGCATTTGCAGCAGTTCCCCCGCTTGTCGCAGGCGGTGTAGGTGCAGCTGCAGTGTTCCAGTGTCCGGGCGGAGATGCACTCCATGATCTGCTCCTCGCGGGTCGGCTCAGGGAAAGAGGGGGAGCTGCTCCAGCCCCGCCGTCTCGGCGAAGCCGAGCATCAGGTTCATATTCTGGACCGCCTGCCCCGCCGCCCCCTTGACAAGGTTGTCGATGACCGAGACGACGATCACCCGGCCCGTGCGGGGGTCGGAAACCACTCCGAGGTCGCAGAAGTTGCTCCCCCGCACGTAGGCGACGTTGGGAAGACGCCCCTCGGGGTGGACCCGGACGAAGGGCTCTCCGGAATAGTAACCGGAGAAAAGTGCCACCAGGTCAGAGGTGGAACAAAAATCCTTCAGCGTCGCGTAGCAGGTGGAGAGGATGCCGCGATTGACCGGGAGCAGATGGGGGGTGAAGCTGACGGTCACCGGCGCGCCGGCAAGATCTCCGAGGGTCTGCTCGATCTCCGGGGTATGGCGGTGACCGGCCACGCCGTAGGCCGCGAACCCCTCGTTCACCTCGCAGAAAAGGCTGCCGACCTTGGCCCCCCGCCCCGCGCCGCTCGTTCCCGACTTGCTGTCGATGACCAGGGTGGCGGGGTCGATGAGCTCTCCCTTGAGCAGGGGGGCCAGGGCCAGGGCGACGGAGGTCGGATAGCAGCCGGGATTGGCCACCAGGCTGGCCCCCGGCACCTTCTCCCGGTAGATCTCGGGCAGGCCGTAGACGGCCTCGGAGAGAAGTTCCGGGCTGGTATGGGGCTGATACCAGCTCTCGTAGACGTCGGCCCGCCGCAGACGGTAGTCGGCCGAGAGATCGACCACCCGGGCCCCGGCGCGGAGAAGATCGGGAACGAAGGCCATGGCCGTCTGATGGGGCAAAGCCGTGAAGACGAGATCGGCCCGGGAAGCCACCTGGGCCGCCTGCCCCGACTCGCAGACAAGCTCGATGCGCCCGAGCAGAGAGGGGAAGAGACTGGCCACCGCCTCACCGGCATTCTGGCCCGCGGTGACGCAGGCGACCTCCACGTGGGGATGGCGAAGCAGCAACCGGAGAAGTTCCACCCCCGTATAGCCGCTGGCGCCGACGACCGCAACCTTGACCATGACTGACTCCCCGAAAGAAAAAAAAGGGAAACCCGAAGGTTTCCCTTTTTACAGCAGGTAAAAAACCGCCGGAATTTAACGCTTGGAGAACTGGAAGCTGCGCCGGGCGGCGCGCTTGCCGTACTTCTTACGCTCCTTGGCGCGGCTGTCGCGGGTGACGAAACCGGCCTTTTTCAGGGCGCCGCGCAGAACGCCGTCGGCCACCATCAGGGCGCGGGTGATGCCGTGCCGGATGGCGCCGGCCTGGCCCGAGGGGCCACCGCCGTTGACGTTGACAAAGATGTCGAACTTGCCGATGTTCTCGGTCAGCTCGAGGGGCTGGCGAACCACCATCTTGGAGGTCTCCCGCCCGAAGAATTCATCGAGGGTGCGCTTGTTGACGGTGATGTTCCCGGTGCCGGGCTGCATGTAGACCCGGGCCACGGAGGTCTTCCTTCTCCCCGTCGCGTAAAACCGCTGGTCGGCCATCTTCTATCTCCTCAAGTCTTCAGTCTTAAAGGGTCAGTTCTTTGGGCAGCTGGGCGCTGTGCGGATGCTCGGGGCCGGCATAGATCTTGAGCTTGCGCAGCATCTTGCGGCCCAGCTTGTTCCTGGGGAGCATCCCCTTGACGGCCTTCTTGATCAGCTCCTCGGGCTTGCTGGCGAGCAGCTTCTCGGCGCTGATGGAGCGCAGCCCTCCGGGATAGCCCGTGTGCCGGTGGTACATCTTGTCGGTGAGCTTCTTGCCGGTCAGCTGAACCTTCTCGGCATTGACCACCACCACGAAGTCCCCGGTGTCCACACTCGGGGTGTAGATCGCCTTGTGCTTGCCGCGCAGGACCCGGGCGATCTGTGCCGCCGCGCGTCCGAGGACCTTGCCGTCCAGGTCCACCATCATCCAGTCCCGCTTGATATCTGCTTCTTTCGCAACTTCCGTGCTCATGGAGTTCCTCACTGAATCTTTCCGGATTGTGTTTCGGGGCTCACAGAAGCAGCAAAACTAGCGAAATGCGGAGGGATTGTCAAGGTATTTTTTAACGGGGGAAAAGGGAAGAGATCGGCTCCCCCTTGTTCAGAGGACCCGGGGCTTGACGCTGAGCACGGGGCAGGAGGTATGCTGCACCACCCGCTCGGCGGTGCTGCCGATGAGAAGATGGGAAAGGCCGGTGCGGCCGTGGGTTCCAATGACGACCAGCCGCACGTTCTCCTCATCCGCGAAGCGGCAGATCTCCTTGAAGGGAACTCCGGAAACGACCCGAATCTCCACGGGAATCTCAGGATGCTCCTTTCGGAAAGCCCCGGCCTCCCGCTCCAGTTCGGCCGCTGAAGCCTCGATCCGCTGGGTCAGGCCCGATCCGGGCTCCCCTCCCAGGCTGGCAAAGGTCTCCACCTCCCCCGTTGGGACGACGTGCAGAAGGACCAGCGCCGGGTCGAAAAAATCCTTCAGCGATGCGGCGAAGCGGAGGGTATTGAGGCTGTGCGCCGAGAAGTCGATGGGGACCAGGACTTTAAGGGACTTCTTCATGGGATCCTCGAGGGGGGGGAACGGGGTTTCAACAGGAGTCAACTATACCGGGGCAAGACCGATTTGCAAGACTCCACTCCCCTCCCTTCAGTACCAGACCTCCATGAGACAGAGCCCCTGGGGAGGGGCCTTGACGCCTGCGCGCACAGACTCCTCCCGGGCCAGCAGGCGGACGATGTCGGAGGCCGGACGTTTGCCCAGGCCGATCTCCACCAGGGTTCCGGCCAGGATCCGCACCATGTGGCGCAAAAATCCGCTACCCCGCACGTCGATATGGAGCAGCCTCCCCTCCCCCACCAGGGCGACGGAATAGAGCCGCCGGACGGTGGTCCGAGCGTCGCATCCCGTGGTGCGGAAGGCCCCGAAATCATGCTCTCCGACCAGGGCCGCAGCCGCCTCGCCCATCGCAGAGAGGTCGAGGGGGGAGCGCAGGTGCCAGGAGGTCTTGGCCGCCAGGGGAGAGCGAACCGGTCCCTGCAAAAGGGAATAGCGATACCATTTTCCCCGGGCATCGAAGCGGGCATGAAATCCGGACGGGGCGTCGGCCGCGTCGATGACGGCGATATCCGGGGGAAGGTGACGGTTCACCCCGTCCCGGAAGGCCTTGAGGGGCAGAGCCGAGGCGGTGACGAGATGGGCCACCATCCCCCGGGCGTGGACCCCGGCATCCGTCCGTCCCGAAGAGACCAGCCGCACCTTTTCCTGAAGGACCTCCTCCAGGGCGGCCTCGACCAGGGACTGGACAGCCACCCCGTTCCCCTGGACCTGCCAGCCGGCATAGGCCGTGCCGTCGTATTCGAGGGTCAGCCGGACGACTCTCAAGGCATCCCCCCCAGGATCAGGATCAGACAGGCTGCCCCTGCGACCAGGGCCAGCAGGTCAACCTTGCGCAGGCCCAGAGGGGAAGCTGCGCCACGGGCCTCTCCCAGGGGATCCTCCCCCCGGGCCAGAAGGCGGGCCATGGCATCGGCCCGGGCCACCAGGGCTGCCAGGAGGGGCCCTAGAAGCAGACGGGCCTCCCGGGCCCGGCCCCAAAACCCGCGAGATCGAGGCTCCGTCCCCCTCCCCTCTTTCTCACGAAGGGCGAGGGCCTCTTCCCGCAGGATCGGAATGAAGCGCAGAACCAGAAAAAGGAGTCCGGACCACTCCCCCACGGGCAGACCCAGACGGCGAAGGGGGGAGAGCAGGGATTCGAAGGCCCGGGCGAGGTCCTCGGGGGAGGAGGTCAGGGTCAGCAGGGAGGAGAAGACCACGGCCAGCAGAAGCTGCCCGCAGACCATCCCTCCCTGCAGCAGGCCGTCCAGGGAGAGCCATTGGAGACCGAAGAGGGTCCGGCCCGGGGAGAGAAACAGATGGAGCAGCAGGGTAAAAAGAAGAAGATGACGCAGGGCCCACGCCCCCCTCCAGAGGACCCGCCCGGGCCCCTTCCCGAGCCAGGCCACTCCGAAGGCGAGCAGGGCCAGGGCGGTCAGCTGCCCTGGGGACCGGGCGGCAAAGACGCCCATGACCAGCGCCGGAAGGAGCAGGAGCTTGACCCGGGGATCGAGCCGGTGAAGGGGCGAATCGCCCGGCTCGAAGCGGCCCAGAGGGATGTCGGCGAGAATGGACATGGTTTCGGCAAAGGGGCCTAGAGGTACCTGGCCGCCAGCACTTCAGCGATCTGCACGGCGTTGGTGGCCGCGCCCTTGCGCAGGTTGTCGGCGCAGAGCCAGAGGTTGAGCCCGTTGTCGATGGTCGGGTCCTCCCGGATGCGGCCGACCAGAACCAGGTCCTGCCCGGCGCTGTCGACGGGCATCGGGTAGAGACCATCTTCGGGATCATCCACCAGGCTGCAGCCGGGGGCCCCCTCGATCAGCTCCCGGGCCTTGGCCACGGTGAGCTTTGTCCCGGTCTCGATGTTGACCGACTCGGAATGACCGTAGAAGACCGGGACCCTGACCGCGGTGGCGGTCACCCGGAGGGTCTCGTCCCCCAGGATCTTGCGGGTCTCGTTGACCAGCTTCATCTCCTCCTTCGTATATCCGCTCTCCAGGAAGGAGTCGATCTGGGGGAGGCAGTTGAAGGCGATCTGGTGGGGATAGACCTTGACGGTCGCAGGGCGGCCGTTGAGCAGTTCGCCGGTCTGGACGCGGAGCTCGTCGACGGCCTTTTGACCCGTGCCGGAGACCGACTGGTAGGTGGAGACGACGATGCGACGGATCCTCGCGTGGTCGTGCAGCGGCTTGAGGGCCACCACCAGTTGGATGGTCGAACAGTTGGGGTTGGCGACGATCCCCTTGGCCCGGTAGCGGGCGATCTCCTCGGGGTTCACTTCCGGAACCACCAGGGGAACCTCGGGATCCATGCGCCAGGCGCTGGAATTGTCTATGCAGACGGCGCCGGCCGCCGCGGCGGCGGGACAGAATTCGAGGCTGCGCTCCCCCCCCGCGGAGAAGAGGGCGATGTCGATCCCCTGGAAGGAGTCGATCCCGAGGGTCTCGACCATGACCTGCTCCCCGCCGAACTCGAGGAAATTCCCATCGGAGCGCTCCGATGCGAGCAGGCGCAGCGACTTGACGGGAAATTCCCGCTCCTCGAGCACCCGGAGCATCTCGGTGCCGACGGCCCCGGTGGCCCCGACGATGGCGACATTGAATTGCTTGGACACCTATGCGACTCCTCAAAGACAAGACACCAAGCCGCCAGGAGTCTCCCTTCTGGAAAGGGATTCCCCTGGAGACTTGGTGTCCGGGTGGCGAAAGGTCTGCTGCCTACTTCTCCAGCAGGATACGCAGCATGCGCCGCAGGGGCTCGGCGGCACCCCAGAGGAGCTGGTCGCCGCAGGTAAAGGCCGAGAGATACTGGGGGCCCATCTTCATCTTGCGAACCCGGCCGATAGGAACGGTGAGCATCCCCGAGACGGCCGCCGGGGTGAGCTGGGCAAGGGAGTCGGCCTTGGTGTTGGGGACGAGCTTGACCCAGGCGTTGTCTTTGGCGATCAGCTCCTCGATCTCGGCGATGGGCACATCCTTCTTGAGCTTGATGGTGAGGGCCTGGCTGTGGCAGCGCATGGCCCCCACCCGAACGCAGAGACCATCCACCGGAATGGGGGTGGAGGTGCCGAGGATCTTGTTGGTCTCGGCGTACCCTTTCCACTCCTCCCGGCTCTGGCCATCCTCCACCTCCCGGTCGATCCAGGGGAGGAGGTTGCCGGCGAGAGAAAAACCGAATTCCTTCTTCGGCATGGCGTCGCTGCGCAGGGTCGCGGTGACCTTCCGGTCGATCTCCAGGATGGCCGACCCGGGATCCTTGAGCAGGTCGGCGACGGAGGCGTTGAGAACCCCCATCTGCTCGAGCAGTTCGCGCATATTGGGGGCGCCGGCGCCCGAGGCCGCCTGGTAGGTCATGGAGGAGAGCCATTCGATCAGGTTCGCCCGGAAGAGCCCCCCCAGGGCCATGAGCATCAGGCTCACCGTGCAGTTACCGCCGATGAAGTCCTTCTGACCGTTCTTGAGAGCCCTGTCGATGACGCCGCGGTTGACGGGGTCGAGGATGATGACGGCGTCCTTTTCCATGCGCAGGCTGCTCGCCGCGTCGATCCAGTACCCCTTCCATCCGGCCTTGCGCAGCTCGGGATGGACAGCCTTGGTGTAATCCCCCCCCTGGCAGGTGAGGATCACGTCGAGCTGCTTGAGGGCGGCGAGGTCATCGGCGCTCTTGAGCTTGCCTGCTCCCATGGGGGCTTCCTGCCCCGCCTGGGAGGTGGAGAAGAAGACCGGCTCGATGCCGGCGAAATCGTTTTCCTCCTGCATGCGCTGCATGAGGACCGAACCGACCATTCCGCGCCAACCGACGAGTCCGACTTTCATGGGTCTGATTTTCCTTTTCTGGTGTTGTGGGGAGCGGGTCTCGCGCCCCCCCGTTTTACATGACGGGCAACCGCAAGGGCTGCCCCTTGCGCATTACAGATTGGCGATGATCGCGTCCCCCATCTCCCGGGTGTTGACCAGCTTCTCGCCGGCCTTCTTCTGGTAGATGTCCCGGGTGCGGAACCCCTGGTCGAGCACCTTGGCCACGGCATGGTCGATGGCATCGGCCGCGTCGACCATCCCGAAGGAGAACCGCAGCATCATCCCGGCCGAGAGGATCTGAGCGATGGGGTTGGCGATCCCCTGTCCGGCGATGTCGGGGGCGCTCCCCCCCGAGGGCTCGTACATGCCGAAGGAGCCTTCGGCCAGCGACGCCGAGGGGAGCATGCCGAGGGACCCCGTGAGCATGGCCGCCTCGTCGGAGAGGATATCACCGAACATGTTCTCGCAGAGGATAACGTCGAACTGCTTGGGCCAGCGCACCAGTTGCATGGCGGCATTGTCGACGTACATGTGGGAGAGGGCCACATCGGGGTACTCCTTGGCGATGCCGGTCACCACCTCCCGCCAGAGAACCGAGCTGGAGAGAACGTTGGCCTTGTCGATGGAGCAGACCTTCTTCCCCCGCTTGCGGGCCGCCTGGAAGGCGACATGGGTGATCCGCTCGATCTCGGGGACGCTGTAGCGCATGGTGTCGAAGCCGACCCGGTCGCGCCCCTCTCCCTCGATCCCCTTGGGCTCGGCGAAGTAGATGCCGCCGGTCAGCTCGCGGATGACCAGCACGTTGAAGCCACCGGCGATGACCTCCTCCTTGAGGGACGAGGCCCCGGTGAGGGAGGGGAAGATGATTGCGGGACGGAGGTTGGCGTAGAGGCCGAAGATCTTCCGCAGGGGAAGCAGCGCTCCGCGCTCGGGCTGCTCGTCCGGCGGGAGGCTCTCCCACTTGGGGCCGCCGACGGAGCCGAAGAGGATCGCGTCGCTTCCCTTGCAGATATCGACGGTGCTCTTGGGGAGCGCCGTGCCCTCCTTGTCGATGCCAGCCCCGCCGACGTTGGCGTGGGTGCGCGCGAAGGAAACGCCGTGCTTCTTCTCGACCGCGTCGAGAACCTTGAGGGCCTCGGCCATCACTTCGGGCCCGATGCCGTCTCCGGGCAGAACCGCCACCTTGAACTGCTTTGCCATGCCTTCTCGTCTCCTTTTCATGGTCACTGAACAGAAATTAAAACCGGACAAAATCGCCCAAGCCTTTGTATTTCAATGGGTTGCCACTATAAGAAGGGCGCCTGGGGTTGTCAAATCTTTTTTGGGGCCAAGGGAATGAAATCCCGATTTATGCGCCGGTTTTGGCTCACTTGGTGTGCCCTCGATGGCCCATACTAGCACACCCCCCCGATGCCCTGTCCACTCCCCGCCCCGCCTTGACCCCAATCCTTCAAAAGACTATATTCGCGAGGGGCCGGACCCATCGCCCCCCTCTTCCTCCCTGGCGGGAATCGTGCCGATGATCTTCTACCTCATCAAGCTGACGGTCACGGTCGTGCTGGTGGTGCTCGTCTCCGAGGCGGCCAAGCGCAGCACCCTGATGGGGGGCCTTTTCGCCTCCATCCCCCTCGTCTCCCTGCTGGCGCTGACCTGGGTCTACCTCGAAACCGGCAGCGTCGACCTTGCGGGACGCCTCGCCACCAGCATCTTCTGGCTCGTCCTCCCCTCCCTGATCTTCTTCCTGCTGCTGCCGGTCCTGCTGCGCCAGCAGTTCCCCTTCTTCGTCGCCCTCGCCCTCTCCCTGGCCGCCATGGCTGCGGGGTACCTTGTTCTCTTCTATCTGATGCACAAATTCGGGATCCGGATCTAGCGGACCCCGACCAGCCAACCCCCTGCCGTTTCGCGACCTCGCAACCTCCAGCGCAATCTGGGACCCAGACGCAAAAGGCCGGGCTCAATGCCCGGCCTCAGGCTGCTGAAAAACCACCATCTGCTTCGTTCCCCTTGATCTCGTCGCTGCGACGTACCTGTCGCTACGCCTCACTCCTCGATCTTCGGGCGCCTTGCATCTGAAGGTTTTTGAGCAGCCTAAAAAATAGAGTTTGTCATTAATCTGAGGCCGGGCTCAATGCCCGGCCTTTGACATTCACGACGGGGAAAATTGATCAATACCGGGCGTCGGCGAATTCGACCCACCCCCCGGCCTGCACCAGGGCCTTGTCGAAGGGGGAGATCTCGAACTTGAAGGTTTCCTGCTTCCCGGCCAAGGTCGCTTTCACCGTCTCCCCCTCGAGATCGACGGAGATCGCCACATCCCCCTGGCGGCCCAGAACGAAGAGCCGTTCGATGTCGGCCTTGGGGAGTTCGATGGCGAGCATCCCCCCGTTGAACATGTTCTGCCGGAAAATCCGGGCATAGCTCTCGGCGATGATGGTGTGGATGTCGTTGACCTCGAAGACCCAGGGGGCATGTTCCCGGGAGGAACCGCAGCCGAAATTGGCCCGGGAGAGAACGACCCTGGCCCCCTTGAGTTTCTCCCCCCGGGGGTCGAACCCCTCGAGCTTGAGGTCCTCCAGGCAGTAGGGTTTGAGGGCCTCTTTGGTCACCTCCGTGAGGTACTTGGCGGGGATGATCTCGTCGGTGTTGATGTCGGACCGGTCGAGAAAAATCGCCGGTCCGCCGAAGGTCTTTTTCATATCGAAGAAACTCCTTTTAGTATCTTGTTTCGCACCCGTTCACTTCGCTCACTCGAGGACAGGGAGAACCCGATTTTTAATTTTCCCTCTCTCCCTCTGTGCCCTCCGTGAGAGACCGCCTTCAGACATTCCTCGGGTCGGTGATCACCCCGGCGACGGCGGTGGCGGCGGCGGTGGC
>JBFHXN010000056.1:0-10623 GCA_041598955.1 Desulfuromonadales bacterium
GACCGTCCCTTCCTGATGCCCGTCGAGGACGTCTTCTCCATCTCCGGTCGCGGCACCGTGGCCACCGGGCGCGTGGAGCGCGGCGTGGTCAAGGTCGGCGAAGAGGTTGAGATCGTCGGGATGAAGGCCACGGTCAAGACCGTGGTGACCGGTGTGGAGATGTTCCGCAAGCTGCTCGACCAGGGGCAGGCCGGCGACAACGTCGGGGTTCTGCTGCGCGGCGTGAAGCGCGAGGACATCGAGCGCGGTCAGGTTCTCTCCAAGCCCGGGAGCATCACCCCGCACACCAAGTTCAAGGCCGAAGCCTACATCCTGACCAAGGAAGAGGGGGGTCGCCACACTCCGTTCTTCAAGGGTTACCGTCCCCAGTTCTACTTCCGGACGACGGACGTGACGGGGATCGTGGAGCTTCCCGAAGGGACCGAGATGGTCATGCCGGGCGACAACATCGCCATGACGGTGAACCTGATCACCCCGATCGCGATGGACAAGGAACTCCGTTTCGCCATCCGTGAAGGCGGTCGGACCGTCGGCGCCGGCGTCGTCAGCGACATCATCGAGTAATCATCTTTCTGAAGAGCTCCCTCCCCCGCCGGGGGAGGGAGCGAAGGATTGCAAAATGCGGGACATCATTACCCTTGCCTGCACCGAGTGCAAGCAGCGAAACTACACCACCGACAAAAACAAGAAGAACACCCCGGACAAGCTCGAGTTCAACAAGTACTGTAAGTTTTGCCGCAAGCATACCGTGCACAAGGAAACCAAGTAGGGCGCGGCCCGCAAAGCTTCAGACGAGCCACACGCCGTTGTGGCTTTTTACATGCAGGCCAGTAGTTCAATTGGTAGAGCACCGGTCTCCAAAACCGGGGGTTGGGGGTTCGAGTCCCTCCTGGCCTGCCACATTCTGCCTGCCAGACTCCGCGAGGTGTTAAGAGCGTGTTTGACAAAGTGACGGGATTCCTTGCCAACGTGAGGGTCGAGCTGGAGAAGGTCACCTGGCCGACCCGTAAAGACACCTACTCCTCGACTCTGGTGGTCATCCTGCTGGTGTTGGCCGTGGCTGTTTTTCTCTGGGTGGTCGATTCTGGGCTCTCTACCTTCATCCGGTCCATCCTGCCCAAGGCGGGCTGAGGGGACCAGGGACGAGGACGATGGCGATGAAGTGGTACGGAGTCCATACCTACTCGGGTTACGAGAACAAGGTCAAAGCCAATCTCGAGGAGCGCATCCGCGCCCTGGGGGCCGAAGAGATGTTCGGCGCGGTCCTGATCCCCTCGGAAACCGTGGTCGAACTCAAGAAGGGTGAGCGGCGGACGTCGACCCGCAAGTTCTTCCCGGGTTATATCCTGGTTCAGATGGAGCTCAACGACGAGAGCTGGCACGTGGTCAAGGACACCCCCAAGGTGACCGGCTTCGTCGGCGGCGGTACCAATCCTCCCGCCATTCCCGATGCGGAGGTGAACAAGATCACTGCCCGCATGGAAGAGGGAGTCGAGCGGCCCAAGCCGAAGGTCGAATTCGAGGTGGGAGAAACCGTCCGCGTGGTCGACGGTCCCTTCCTGAATTTCACCGGAGTGGTGGAAGACGTCAAGCCGGAGAAGGCCAAGCTCAAGGTTATGGTCAGCATCTTCGGTCGCGTGACCCCCGTAGAGCTCGAGTTCATTCAAGTGGAAAAGACCGGCTAGGCCGGTTTCGATACTGATCGCAACGCAGGTTGCAAGGAGTCTCACATGGCCAAGAAGGTAGTTGGGATGATAAAACTGCAGATTCCTGCCGGCAAGGCGAATCCCTCGCCTCCGGTTGGTCCCGCGCTCGGGCAGCACGGGGTCAACATCATGGAATTCTGCAAGACGTTCAACGCCAAGACCCAGGGCGAAGATGGCATGATCACTCCCGTGGTCATCACCGTTTACGCCGACCGGTCCTTCACGTTCATCACCAAGACCCCCCCGGCGGCGGTTCTGCTCGTCAAGGCGGCCAAGATCCCCAAGGGGTCCGGGGTTCCCAATAAGAACAAGGTCGGCAAGGTGACCAAGGCCCAGGTGCTGGAGATCGCCAAGCTCAAAATGCCCGACCTCAACGTGAACGACATCAATGCCGCGGTCCGGACCATCGAAGGAACCGCCCGCAGCATGGGGATCGAAGTCGTCTAATCATCGGCTGAATCTGGAGAACAGAAATGGCAACAGCTGGCAAGAAATATCAGGCATCCAAGGCCAAGATCGATCGGACCCAGGCTTACTCCCTGGAGGAGGCCATCGCCCTGGTCAAGGACTCGGCCTTTGCGAAATTCGATGAGACCGTCGACGTCATGGTGCGTCTCGGGGTTGATCCCCGCAAAGCCGACCAGATGGTTCGCGGAGCTGTCGTGCTCCCCAACGGTCTGGGCAAGACCGTCCGGGTTCTGGTCTTCGCCAAGGGCGAGAAGGCGCAGGAGGCCACCGCCGCCGGTGCCGATCATGTCGGTGGTGACGACCTGGTGGCCAAGATACAGGGAGGCTGGTTCGATTTCGACACCGCCATCGCCACACCCGACATGATGGGGACGGTGGGCAAGATCGGAAAGCTTCTCGGTCCCCGCGGACTGATGCCCAACCCCAAGGTCGGCACCGTCACCTTCGAGATCGATCGCGCCGTCAGCGAAGCCAAGTCGGGCAAGATCGAATATCGGGTGGAGAAGGCCGGCATCGTTCACGCTCCCGTGGGCAAGGTCTCCTTCGACGGCGATAAGCTCAAGGAAAACATCGTCTCCCTGGTCGAGGCGCTGGTCAAGGCCAAGCCTGCGACCTCGAAAGGGATCTATCTGCGGAAAATCTCTCTTTCGAGCACCATGGGCCCCGGGGTCGTTGTCGATGTCCCCGCCGTCCAGGCTATTCTCAGGTAGTACCGCAAGCTCGTGGCAGAAAGCCTGGTGTGTGTTCCTGCGCGCCGGGTCTGATCCAGATAAAGCAGCAGAAACGTCCAAGGTCAAAGACAGCAGGTATGCCGCAGGGCATCTAATGGGTTCGCCCGCCTGCCGAGGCTGAGGGATAGGACGACGGTTACGCTCGTCTCTCCCCGTAACCTTTGTCTTGGGCCCGACCCCCGACGGGGTTCGGCACATCTTACAGAAAGGAGGAGAGACAGTGGACAGAAACAGCAAGGAACAGATCGTTGCCGATCTCGCGGCTACCCTGGCCGAGGCGAAGGCCGCTTTCTTGGCCGACTACCGTGGGCTGAACGTCGAGAAGCTCACCGCTCTGCGCAAGAGTCTGCTTCAGGCGGGCGTCGACTACCGCGTGGTCAAGAACACCCTTCTGCGCCTGGCCTGCAAGGGCACCCTGACGGAATGTCTTGGCGAAAAGGCCACGGGCCCCACGGCCATCGCCATCGTCCGGGAGGATCCCGTTGCCACGGCCAAGATTCTGACCGAGTTCGCCAAGGCCAACGACAAGTTCGAGCTCAAGGCCGGCGCCCTCGGTGGGAAACTCATTTCCATCGCCGAGATCAAGGCCCTGGCCGAACTTCCCAGCCGCGAAGAGCTGTTGGCGAAGATGCTCGGGTCCCTCAACGCACCGGCGTCCAACTTCGTCGGCGTTCTGGCTGCCATCCCCCGCTCCCTGGTTACGGTCATGGCCGCGATCAAGGACAAGAAGGCCGCCTGATTTCCCATCAATCAAACCCATTCCAGAATATTCAACCGGAGGATAAAGATCATGGCTGCTGTGACCAAAGAGCAGGTTGTTGAATTCATCGAAAAAATGACCGTCCTGGAGATGGCCGAGTTCGTGAAGGAGCTCGAGGAGAAGTTCGGCGTCTCCGCCGCCGCCCCCGTGGCCGTGGCCGCTGCTCCCGCCGCCGGTGCTGCCGCCGCTGTCGAGGAGAAGGACGAGTTCGACGTCATGCTCGTCGCTGCCGGCGAGAAGAAGATCAACGTCATCAAGGTGGTTCGCGCCGCGACCGGGCTTGGCCTGAAAGAAGCCAAGGACCTCGTCGAGGCGGCTCCCCAGCCCGTCAAGCAAGCCGTGGCCAAAGCCGAGGCTGAAGAACTCAAGAAGCAGCTCGAAGAAGCCGGCGCCAAAGTGGAACTCAAATAGTTCTGCTTGCAATAGCAACGCCGCTAGCCAAGGCCGCTACCTGCGGCCTTGGCTATTCTACTTTCGTCACCCAAAGGAGAAACCATGGCTTATTCGATTGCGAATAACCAGCTTCTGAGGAAACATTTCACCGACGTTCAGAGGATCATCGATATTCCCAACCTTATCGATATCCAGAAGAATTCTTACAAACGTTTCCTTCAGGCGGAGCTTCCTCCTTCGGCGCGGCAGAACATAGGCCTCGAGGCGGTTTTCCGTTCCGTCTTTCCTATACGCGACTTCAGCGAAACCTGTTCCCTGGAGTATGTTTCCTACGGCCTTGGCACCCCCAAGTACGACGTGGAGGAGTGCCACCAGCGGGGGATGACCTTCTCGTCTCCCATGAAGGTCAAGGTGCGCCTCGTCACCTGGGACGTCGACAAGGAATCGGGCGTACAGTCGATTCGCGACATCAAGGAGCAGGAGGTCTATTTCGGGGAAATTCCCCTGATGACCGAAAACGGAACCTTCATCATCAATGGCACCGAGCGGGTCATCGTCAGCCAGTTGCATCGCTCCCCCGGCGTCTTTTTCGATCATGACAAGGGCAAGACCCACGCCAGCGGCAAGATTCTCTACAACGCCCGGATCATCCCCTACCGTGGCTCCTGGCTCGATTTCGATTTCGATCACAAGGACATCCTCTTCGTGCGCATCGACCGCCGCCGCAAGCTGCCGGCGACGGTTCTGCTGAAAGCGCTCGGTTATACCACCGAGGAGCTGCTCAACTACTACTATGACGTCGAAGAGATCAGCTACGACGGCAAGGGTTACCGCAAGAAGGTCAATCTTGATCTGCTTGCCGGGCAGCGCGCCGCCGGCGACATCGTCGCCGAAGATGGCGAGGTGATCGTCAACGGCAACCGCAAATTCACCAAGGCCGTGGTGCGCAAGCTCGCCGAGAAGGGGATCGAGTATATCGCCCTTCCCGAGGAAGAGCTGATCGACAAGATCGCTTCCACCGACATCGTCGACACCGCCACCGGCGAGGTGATCGTCGAGTGCAACCAGGAGCTCACCGCCTCCAAGCTCGAGGAGCTGCGGGCCCGTGGCATCAACCAGTTCAGCGTCCTGTTCATCGACAATCTCTACGTCGGCTCTTACCTGCGAGAGACGCTGCTGCTCGACAAGGTGGCTACCTCCGACGACGCGATCATCGAGATCTACCGGCGTCTGCGTCCCGGTGATCCGCCGACCCTCAAGAGCGCAACGGCCCTTTTCGGGAACCTCTTCTTCAATGCCGAGCGCTACGACCTCTCCGTCGTGGGCCGCCTCAAGCTCAACTACAAGCTGGGGCTGGAGTCGCCTCTCGACCACGCCACCCTGACCAAGGAGGACATCCTCCAGGTGGTGCGGTACCTCATCGACCTGCGCAACGGCAAGGGGGCCATCGACGACATCGACCACCTCGGCAACCGCCGGGTTCGTGCCGTCGGGGAATTGCTGGAGAACCAGTACCGCATCGGCCTGGTGCGCATGGAGCGTGCGATCAAGGAGCGCATGAGTCTTCAGGAGGTCGACAGCCTCATGCCCCACGACCTGATCAACTCCAAACCGGTCTCGGCCGTGGTCAAGGAGTTCTTCGGGTCCTCCCAGCTCTCCCAGTTCATGGACCAGACCAACCCCCTCTCGGAAGTCACCCACAAGCGGCGTCTCTCGGCCCTGGGACCAGGTGGTCTTACCCGCGAGCGGGCCGGCTTCGAGGTGCGCGACGTGCACCCGACCCACTACGGGCGGGTCTGCCCCATCGAAACCCCTGAGGGACCGAACATCGGCCTGATCTGCTCCCTCTCCACCTATGCCCGGATCAACGATCACGGGTTTGTCGAGACCCCCTACCGCTTGGTACGTGACGCCCAGGTGACCGACGAGGTGAAATACCTCTCGGCTCTCGAGGAGGAGGGGCATGCCATCGCCCAGGCGAGTGCTCCCCTCGACGAGAAGGGCCGCCTGGTCAACGAACTGGTCAACGCCCGCAAGAACGGCGAGTTCCTCCTGGTCAACCGGGAGGAGATCGAGCTGATGGACGTCTCGCCCAAGCAGATCGTCTCGGTGGCCGCTTCGCTCATCCCCTTCCTGGAGAATGACGACGCCAACCGCGCTCTGATGGGCTCCAACATGCAGCGGCAGGCCGTGCCCCTGCTGCGGGCCGACGCCCCTCTGGTCGGCACCGGGATGGAGCGCACCGTGGCTCACGACTCGGGGGCGACGGTGGTTGCCCGCCACAACGGCATGGTGGAGAGCGTCGACGCGGGCCGCATCGTGGTGCGCATCGACGAGGACGAGGTCGACGAGACCGGCACCGGTGTCGACATCTACAACCTCATCAAGTTCATCCGCTCGAACCAGAATACCTGCCTCAACCAGAAGCCGATCGTCGAGGTCGGCGACAGGGTCAAGCGAGGCGAGGTGATCGCCGACGGTCCCTCCACCCAGCTGGCCGAACTCGCCCTGGGGCAGAACGTGCTTGTCGCCTTCATGCCCTGGGAAGGGTACAACTTCGAAGACTCGATCCTGATCTCCGAGAAGCTCGTCAAGGAGGACCGCTACACCTCGATCCACATCGAGGAGTTCGAGTGCGTCGCCCGGGACACCAAGCTCGGCAAGGAGGAGATCACCGGCGACATCCCCAACCTCGGCGAGGACGCCCTGGCCGACCTCGACGAGAGCGGGATTATCCGCATCGGTGCCGAGGTTCAGCCCGGAGACATCCTGGTCGGAAAAATCACCCCCAAGGGCGAAACCCAGCTCTCCCCCGAGGAGAAGCTGCTTCGCGCCATCTTCGGCGAGAAGGCCGGCGACGTGCGCGACACCTCTCTGCGGGTGCCCCCCGGTGTCGAAGGAGTGGTCATCGGGGCCCGCGTCTTCTCCCGCAAGGGGGCGGACAAGGACAGCCGGACCGAGGCCATCGAGAAAGCTGAGATCGACAAGCTGCTCAAGGACCAGTTCGACGAGATCCGCATTATCCGCGATTCGGCCAAGGCCAAGCTCAAGGCCCTGATGGTCGGTCGGACCGCGGCGGTGTCTGTCGAAGACAACTCAGGACAGGCGCTGCTCGGCAAGGGGAAGAAGGTCACCGAAGAGGGGCTCGACAAGGTTCCCTTCGATCGCTGGAAGGAAATCTCCCTGACCAAGGCCGAGGAGATCGAGGAGAAGGTCTCGGCCATTTTCGCCCGGCTCACCGAGCGTGAAGAGGTCATCAAGGCGGTCTTCGAAGACAAGATCGAGAAGATCAAGCGCGGAGACGACCTCCCCCCGGGGGTCATCAAGATGGTCAAGGTCTACGTGGCCATCAAGCGCAAGCTGCAGGTCGGTGACAAGATGGCGGGCCGCCACGGCAACAAGGGTGTCCTCTCCCGGATACTCCCCGAGGAGGATATGCCCTACATGGCCGACGGCACGCCGGTGGAGATCGTCCTCAATCCGCTGGGTGTTCCCTCCCGTATGAACGTCGGGCAGATCCTCGAAACCCATCTGGGTCTCGCCGCCTGGGGCCTGGGGCAACAGATCCAGGATTACCTGGACAAGAACTTCGCCCCTGATAAGCTCAGGGAAAAGATCAAGAAAGCCTACGGCAATCCCAAGCTCAACCCCTTCATCGAAGGCCTCGGCGACGAGGAGGTCCTCGACCTGGCTCGCCGTCTGAGCGGGGGTGTTCCCATGGCTTCCCCCGTTTTCGAAGGGGTGGCCGAGGAGAAGATCAAGGAGGAGATGACCAAGGCCGGCTTCCCCACCTCCGGCCAGATGGTGCTCCACGACGGCAAGACCGGTGATGCCTTCAAGGAGAAGGTCACCGTCGGCATCATGTACATGCTCAAGCTCCACCACCTGGTCGACGACAAGATCCACGCCCGTTCCATCGGACCCTACAGTCTGGTCACCCAGCAGCCGCTGGGGGGCAAGGCCCAGTTCGGCGGGCAGCGTCTCGGCGAGATGGAGGTCTGGGCCATGGAAGCCTATGGCGCCGCCCACGCCCTGCAGGAGTTTCTCACCGTCAAATCGGACGATGTCGCCGGCCGGACCCGGATTTACGAGGCGATCGTCAAGGGGAAGCATACCCTGGAGGCCGGTCTGCCCGAGTCTTTCAACGTGCTGATCAAGGAGCTGCAGTCCCTCTGCCTCGACGTGGAACTGCTCGAAGAGGAAGAAGACTGATTCTTCCCTGCAGGTCAGGCGGTTCCGAGCTCCGAGAAGGAAAACCAACCATCCGATAAGGAGGATGTGCTTTGGAAGATATATTCAGCTTGTTTGAACGCCCGAAGGATCCCTTGAGCTTCAACTCCATCCGGCTCTCCATCGCTTCTCCGGAGAAGATCCGGGAGCGCTCCTTCGGTGAGGTGAAAAAACCAGAGACCATCAATTACCGCACCTTCAAGCCGGAGCGGGATGGTCTGTTCTGCGCCAAGATTTTCGGCCCCACCAAGGACTACGAGTGCAACTGCGGCAAGTACAAGCGCATGAAGCACCGCGGCATCGTCTGCGAGAAATGCGGGGTGGAGGTCATCCCCAGCAAGGTGCGCCGCGAGAGGCTCGGCCATATCGATCTGGCCAGCCCCGTCGCCCACATCTGGTTTCTGAAGTCTCTCCCCTCGCGCATCGGAACCCTGCTCGACATGAGCCTGCGGGAGCTGGAGAAGGTGCTTTACTTCGAGAATTTCGTCGTTCTCGATGCCGGTGACACCCCCCTGCAGAAGGGGCAGCTGCTCACCGACGACAAGTACAACGAGGCGATGGAGGAGTACGCCGGGGCTTTTACCGCCGGCATGGGCGCCGAAGCCATCCGCGAGATGCTCTCCAGCCAGACGTTGGAGGAGCTCACCGCGGCCCTGCGTCTGGAGATGAAGGAGGCCGCCAGCGAGGCCAAGCGCAAGAAGGTTTCCAAGCGGCTCAAGGTCCTCGAGGCCTTTCTGAACAGCGGCAACCGTCCCGAGTGGATGATCCTGGAAACCATCCCGGTTCTCCCCCCCGAGTTGCGTCCCCTAGTCCCCCTCGACGGCGGCCGTTTCGCCACCAGCGACCTCAATGATCTCTATCGCCGGGTGATCAATCGCAACAATCGCCTCAAGCGCCTGATGGAGCTGCGGGCCCCCGAGGTCATCATCCGCAACGAGAAGCGCATGCTGCAGGAGGCCGTCGATGCACTTTTCGACAACGGCCGTCGCGGCCGGGCGATCACCGGCCCCAACAAGCGCCCCCTCAAATCCCTCTCCGACATGCTCAAGGGCAAGGGGGGCCGTTTCCGCCAGAACCTCCTGGGCAAACGCGTCGACTACTCGGGCCGTTCGGTCATCGTCGTCGGCCCCGAGCTCAAGATGCACCAGTGCGGCCTGCCCAAAAAGATGGCTCTGGAGCTCTTCAAACCCTTCATCTACAACAAGCTCGAAGAGAAGGGCTACTGCACCACCGTCAAGAGCGCCAAGAAGCTGGTGGAGAAGGAGAAGCCGGAGGTCTGGGACGTGCTCGACGAGGTGATCAAGGAACACCCCGTCATGCTCAACCGGGCCCCGACCCTGCACCGTCTCGGCATCCAGGCCTTCGAGCCCGTGCTGATCGAGGGCAAGGCCATCCAGCTCCACCCGCTGGTCTGCACCGCCTACAATGCCGACTTCGACGGCGACCAGATGGCGGTCCATCTCCCCCTCTCCATCGAGAGCCAGGTGGAGGCCCGGGTGCTGATGATGTCGACCAACAACATCCTCTCCCCGGCAAACGGCAAGCCGATTATCGTCCCCTCTCAGGACATGGTCCTGGGGCTCTATTACATGACCCGCGACCGGGCCTTCGTCCGGGGGGAAGGGAAGATCTTCTTCGGTCCCGAGGAGGTTCGCATCGCCTTTGACTCCGGCGAGGTCGATCTTCAGGCGAAGATCAAGGTGCGTATGCCTGCCGCCTCAGGCGATCCCGGCGGGATTGTGGAGACCACCGTCGGCCGCATTCTGCTCCTGGAAATCATGCCTCCTCCCATCCCCTTCAGCTTCATCAATCGGGTCATGGGCAAAAAGCATGTGGGAGAGCTCATCGACGTCTGCTTCCGTCTGGCGGGCAACAAAGCCACCGTCATTCTCGCCGACAAGCTCAAGGAGACCGGCTTCCGCTACTCGACCATGGCCGGCATCTCCATCTGCCTCGACGACATGGTGGTCCCCCACAGCAAGGAGGAGCGGATCACCCGCGCCGTCGATGAGGTCAAGGAGATCCAGCAGCAGTACACCGAAGGTCTGATCACCGACGGCGAGCGGTACAACAAGGTCATCGACATCTGGGCCAAGTGCACCGAGGACATCGCCGAGACCATGCTGAGCAACCTCTCCGTCGACGTCCTCACCTCCGAGGAGGGGGAGAAGGTCAAGGTCCCCTCCTTCAACGCCATCCACATGATGGCCGACTCGGGAGCCCGAGGCAGCGCCCAGCAGATCCGTCAGCTGGCCGGGATGCGCGGCCTGATGGCCAAGCCCTCCGGCGAGATCATCGAAACTCCCATCACCGCCAACTTCCGCGAGGGACTGAC
>JBFHXN010000057.1:0-10444 GCA_041598955.1 Desulfuromonadales bacterium
ACCAGGGTGCCTTCTCTTTTTTCGGGTTACGTCCCTCTGTTCCGGATCCTTCACTCCCCGGTGGGAACCCCGGGGCCGTCGACCCAGGCCACCCGGTCCCGTCCCCCCTGCTTGGCCAGGAGCAGTCCGTCGTCGACCCGGCGCAGGGCTACGGCGAAATCCTCCTCGTCGCTGCGGGTCGTGGCGACCCCGAGGCTCACGGTCACCGGAAAAGAGAGCCCCTCCACAACCACCGGCTCCTTCCGGACAAACTCCCGGATCCGCTGGGCGGCGGCCAGAGCCCCCTCGAAGGGGGGGCCGGGGAGGATGGCGAGAAACTCCTCGCCGCCGTAGCGGCCCACCACGTCATATTCCCGGAGGGTGGTGCTGATCCGCCGGGAGACCTCCCTCAGGGCCTCGTCCCCCACCAGGTGGCCATAGGTGTCGTTGATCTGCTTGAAGTGGTCGATGTCGATCATCACCAGGCTCAGGGAGTTGTCCAGGGTCTGCCCCCTCACCCGGCGGATGCGGGAGAGCTCCTTGCGGGCCCGGGCGATGATCTCCCCCCGGTTGAAGAGGCCGGTCAGGGGGTCGGTGACGGCGAAGCGCTCCAGGGCCTGCTGGGCGCTCTTGAGCCGGTCGACGGCCACCCTCACGATGCGGTAGGCGATGGCCGAGAGCAGCAGCAGGACCCCCCCCAGGATGGCGACCCGCCTCGCAACCATGCCCGGCATCGCAGACATCTGCCGGCTCACGTCGGTGTAGATTTCGAAGCTGCCGAGCACCTCTCCCGCCTCATTGCGGATCGGCACGTAACTCTCGACGACATCCACATCGTGCCGCTGCTCCCGGGCGAGGTCCTGGATGGCCCCCTTGCGCTTGAGAACCGAGGCGGTCCCGCCCTGCAGGGCCCTCTCCAGGTGAGAGTTGCCCATGTCGACGATGCCGACCAGGGTCGGATCGGTGCTGTAGAGAATGCGACGCTGCAGGTCGTAGACCTTGATCTTGACGATTCCGAAGGGCTTGAGGAACTGGCGCAGGTACTGGTCGAGAAGGGGAAAGTCCCTTTCCCCGAGAAAGAGCCCCGTCTCCGCGTCGACGCGGAAACCGCTGAAGCCCTCCCCCTGGAGTTCGAAGACCACCCGTCCGATGGCGACGGCGTTCCCTTCCGTGGCCCGGACGATCATCTCCCGATGGACGCGGAAAATGCCGAGGGTGGCGAGGAGGAGCACAAGGAGGATCAGCACCGAGGCGAGCCGGACCAGAAGGCGCACGAGGCGCTCGGGGTTGCGCCGCTCGGGGTGATGGTCGGGGAGTTTGCCGAAGGGCATGGGGGAGGCTCCTGGCGCGCGAGTTGTCTGGCCCGCGGCGGAACGTCTGAAAAAAACCGTCCCCAACATAACAGAAAAATTCCACAAATTTAACTAAAATCCGCTTTTCTTTCGCCCTCTTGGGTTCCCGGCCGACCTCAATCCTCGGCCAGCCAGGCGTCGATCTGCTTCTGCTCCGTCCCCCAGCTCGAACAGAGGCGCAAGTCGAGGAAGGTTGCGAAGAGGCTGTCGAAGAGTTGCAGCCCCGTCTCCAGAAGACCCATCCTCTCGAAGAAGACCGCTTCGCGCTCCCGGGTGGGGTCGGTGAGGTCGTCCTTCTCCAGCTTCACCTTGGGGGCCTTGAAGGAGGCAAACTGGAAAACGCCCCCCTTGAGGGTCAGCTGCCAGCGGTCCTCCCCCTTCTCCAGGTGGATGACCGCCTCGGTGATCCGCTTCCCTCCACTGAGGGCGGCCCGGGTCTCGGAAAAGCTGTCCTGGGGGCCGGCAACGGTGACCTTCTGAACCCCCGCCTCGCCGCCGCCCAGAAGCACCAGGCGATCGTCGAGAAAGGCGGTGAAGCCCTCACCCTCCAGGGAGGGGCCGGGGCGGCAGACCCCGTAGTCGGAGGCTCCGTTGAGGCTGCGGTAGAGAAGCCAGAGCAGGAATTCCTCTCCCAGCCAGAGGTTGGCCTCGATCAGCTCGAGGACCGTCTCGCCGGTGGCCCGGTTGGCCTTCTCCAGGGCGGGCCGCAGGGCCTCGCCGGCCAACTCGGCGGCCCGGGCGTAGGGGTGGATGGCCACCAGGCGCAGCCCCTCGAAGCTCTGGCGGAAAATCCCCTCGAAGAGCTCCACCACCTTGGGACTCAGACTGGCAAAGGAGAGCAGCCCGCTGCGGGTATCCCAGACCGCGTCGTAGGTGGCAGGCACGGGCAGGGTCCGGGCGAAGAGGGAGCCGCGCACCGCCTCGGCGAGCTCCTCCCGCTTCTGGCGGGGAACTCTCTTGAGGCCGGGGTGGGCGGCGAGCCATTCCTTCTCGGCCTCCTCCCGGTAGGCGCGGAAAAGGGCGCCGGGGAGCCGCCTCTGGTCCCGGCGCAGGGTGAAGACGAGGTAATGGTCGCGATGAAAGACCTGGGGGTTCTCGAACTCCCCCGACTTGGGATCGTCGAGATTCACCCAGCCGACGGAGAGCTCATCCGCCGAGCGGTCGATGGAGCGGAAGCCGTTGCGGGCCAGCCGCTCCCCGGCCCAGGGGGCCAGATCGGCGGCGGGAAGGGCCCCCAGGACCCGGAACTGGCAGAGGCTGACGGTGTTGGCGAGGATCCCCATCTCTGTTCTCCTTGGCAGGTGGTCTATCGGAAGGGTCAGGGTATACCCCCTTTGGCCGCCTCCGGGCAAGGACTTTTTCCCCGGCCCGGGGGGGTTGCGGAATTAAAACCTTCTATTAGGATTTGACCTGGGTCAAGGATTTCATTGCCCCTTTCCCGCTATTCAAAGCGAACCATCCGTCTTTTCCCCTCACCCGAAAAACAGGAGGCAACCCATGTTCCGAAAGACCCTGACGCTGATGTCGCTGGCGGCGCTTCTGGCCGCCATCCCCTCCCTGGCCCTGGCCGCCAAGGAGAAGGGGGACCAACGGGAGACCTGCTACGGCTGCCACGAGGAGGTCAAATCCCTCAAGGAGGGATCGAAACACGCCAAGCTCTCCTGCAACCTCTGCCACGCCGAGACGGCCCGCCACCTGGCCGACAGCTCGACCAAACCCGTCACCGCCATCGACGCCGCGGTCTGCGGCAAGTGCCACCAGGACCAGTACGACAGCTTCATGACCGTCGACTACTCGGGCTCGGCCCGCAAGGAGAAGGGGATCCCCTCCGGGCGCTCCCCCATGATGGACAAGCTCCTCGCCCCCCACGGCTTCACCAAGGAGCACAACGAGCCCCGGGGGCACCTCTTCATGGTCCTCGACCAGTTCGCCGTCGACCGCTTCGCCGGCGGACGCTTCCAGTACAAGGACGGCTGGTTCGGCATCACCCAGACCGGCAAGACCTGGGACGTGCTGGAGGACACGGGCAAGACCCTGCCCGAGACCGCCAAGGCCGGCAACCCCACCTGCATCCAGTGCAAGACCTCGGACCACCTCCTCAACTGGAAGTACATGGGTGACCCCGACCCCCGGGCCAAGTGGGACCGCACCTCCGACATCATCGCCGTGGCCAAGGACACCCAGAACCCCCTGGGGTGCGTCCACTGCCACGATCCCCACGGCGCCCAGCCCCGGGTGGTGCGCGACGGGCTGATCCAGGCCGTCTCCGCCGGAGCCCAGACCTTCGCCGGCAAGGACGGCCAGACCGACCTCCAGGTCGTCGACTTCCGCGACTTCCGCAAGATCGGCGTCATGCAGAAGGCCGACTCCCGCCTGATGTGCGCCCAGTGCCACGTGGAGTACAACTGCAACCCGGGCAAGGAAATGGAAGGGGGGGGCAAGGTCGCCTTCGCCGACCAGCGCACCAACCACTTCCCCCTCACCTCGGTGATGGACCTCCTCGAGCACTACAAGAAGCTCAATTTCTACGACTTCAACCACGCGGTGACCGGCGCCCGGCTCATCAAGCTCCAGCACCCCGAGGCCGAGTCCTTCTCAGGCAGCGTCCACGACCGGGCCGGGGTCACCTGCGCCGACTGCCACATGCCGCCGGCCAAGAACAAGAAAGGCAAGGAATTCACCTCCCACATGGTGATCAAGCCCAAGCACCACGTGAAGGAGGCCTGCCTGCGCTGCCACCCCGACAGCACCGCTGAGCAGAAGCTCTACCAGCTCGAGTCGATGCGCAACTACATCCAGGGGAAGATGCGCAAGTCCGAGTACTGGCTCGGCCAGCTCATCGACACCTACGCCGAGGCCCAGAGGCACGGCGTCCCCGAGGATGTCCTCGCCCAGGCCCGGGACCGGCACGAGAAGGCCCACGTCCTCTGGGAGTGGTGGACCGCCGAGAACAGCGACGGCTTCCACAACCCCGACCTCGCCCGGGAGAGCCTCGTCGCCTCCATCGGCTTCTGCCGCGAAGGGGTCGATATCCTGAACAAGGCCATCGCCGCCCGCTCAGGCAAATAGCGGCAGGCCGCTGAACAGCAGAAAGCCCGCGTCGGAGAGATCCGGCGCGGGCTTTCTCATTGCTAGGAATCAACGACAGGGTATAGGGAGGGGGGGCCTTTCACTTTCACCCTCACCCCGACCCTCTCCCGTCGAGGGAGAGGGAGGTCCTCTTCCGAGTCTTCTCACCTTTGGTGGACCTTGGTGGCTTGGAGCCTTGGTGGCCCGGCTCTCACCCAACGATCAGATCGCCTCCCACCGCGTGCGCAGGCGGGTCAGCTCCCGGCCGTCCCCCTCGGCGGCCAGCTGGTGGAGAAAGACCGGGGAGGAGTCCTCCTGGCGGCTGACCCGGGAGAATACCCGCTCGCCGTAGAAGGCCTCGGCCCGAAAGGAGGCCTCCAATTCGGCCACCCGGTGCCCCTCGAGGATCTCGGGAGGCACCGTCTCGACGGCCCACCCGACGTAGACGGCGTGGTTGACGTGGCGGTTGAGGTCGATGTCGCTGCGGCGCACCCGGAAGGGGAGCTCCCTCTCGTAGCGCTCCGCCGTCGGCAGTGAAGGGAAATCATCCGGCAGGGCCCGCCGGGGCTCTATGGGATACTCGGGCAGGTGCTGGGCTGGGCGGACGGGGCGCTTGCTCTCCAGGTTGAGGAGCATCCAGGAGCTCGTCCCCACCGCCACCTCTCTCCCGGAGCCGTCGCGCACCTCGAATTCCCGGAGGGCGAAGAGCCCCTCCCGGGCCGAGGGCCAGGTGAGGACCTCCACGGTGTCGCCGGAGAGGGGATAGCGGCCGAGGCGCAGATGGTAGCGGGAGAGGACCCAGATAAGGTTGCGGGGGGAGAGATGCTCGAAACCGGCCCCGAGCTGCCGGGCGTGGTCGGCGGCCGACTCCTGCAGAAAGTTGACGAGGGTGGCGAGCTGGGCCCGCCCCTCCATGTCGGTTTCAAAGGAACGGACGGGGTAGGTCGCCCTGTGCAGATGCTCCATGGGGGCTCCTGGGGGGATCGACCGTCTGGATTGGCCCGGGTGGGGTCGCGGTCGGGCGCATTGTAGCAGGCCCCGGCCGAAGGGCCCAGTCCTTTTCCCTGGCCCCCCTTCCCTTCCCCCTGCTAGAATGACCGGCGTCTCCCGGGTCCTCCCGGAAACCCCGCCAAGGAGCCGATCCCATGCCCGACCGCCGCGAACTCTCCCTGCTGCTCGTCATCCTCCTTGCCGCCCTGGTCGTCTCGGGGTGGGCCCCCTTCGACCGGCTGACCTGGGTGCTGGAGGTCTTCCCTGTCTTCATCGGGCTTCCCCTGCTCTTCGCCACCTACCGGCGCTTCCCCCTGACCCCCCTGCTCTACCGGCTGCTGCTGCTGCACGCCCTCATCCTCATCCTCGGGGGGGCCTACACCTACGCCCGGGTCCCCCTCGGTTTCTGGATGCAGGATCTCTTCGGCTTCGCCCGCAACCACTACGACCGCATCGGCCACCTCGCCCAGGGTTTCGTCCCGGCCATCCTCGCCCGGGAGGTGCTGCTGCGCACCTCTCCGCTGAAGCGGGGGAAATGGCTCTTCGTCCTGGTCACCAGCGTCTGCCTCGCCTTCAGCGCCTTCTACGAGATGATCGAGTGGTGGACGGCCCTGGTCAGCGAGGAGGCGGCCGAATCGTTCCTCGGGACCCAGGGGGATTCCTGGGACACCCAGTGGGACATGTTCCTCGCCCTCATCGGCGCCCTGGTGGCCCAGGTCACCCTGGCCCGCCGCCATGACCTACAGCTCGGGCGGCTGCTCCCGGAGGAGGGTTGAGCCCCACCTGCGCTGGAAGCATTGCAACCGCTCAGTGCTGGGTAAATTCTGTTATGTGCCCTGGAGTCCGTTGGGGTGGAGATGAAAACCGGCGGGTCGCGTCCCGCCGGACGCCTTCCTTTTTGTCCAGGCGGCAACAAAAAGGAAGCAAAAAATGCCTTCTCCCCTGCGGGGGGCATTACTGTTGCGGGTCAAAATTGGAACCTACGCCTTCACGCCCTGGATCACGGCGGCTCTATCTCTCTGAGAGAAAAGACGGGTTGTTGGTTTGAAAACCAGGTCACTGGCAACGGGACGGACACCCTGCGGGAGCCAGTCCCGGTTCTCCTGGGGTCAATACCCACCCACCGCCTGTCCTTGTAAGAACCCGGAAGACTGACGTCACCCCACCGCTGGTGGTGCCGAGGAACCGACGAAGACGAACCGGTCGCCCTCCTCAGAGCCGTTCCCTGCCGGCCACCGACTCTGCGCGACAGTAATGCCGGCGCAGCGCCAAAAAACGGCCTCCTTTTGGTTACTTTTCCTGGCCGAACAGGAAAAGTAACCCGGCGGCCGGCCGGGACCGGCGAAGTTAGCCCTTTTCTCTGCTCCAGGCCCCAAACAAAAAAAGCCAGCGGATCACGCCGGTCCCACCATATCCCATGGCGAACCGCGAATCCCGCCGGTCTCCTGACTTCCCCCCCCGAATGACCCTCCTGCCCTATCTCAAAGCAGCTCCCCGACCCGACTCGACCCTCCCAGCCCGGCGGATTCTGAGCCCCCACCCGATGCCGAGCACCAGGGCCATGGTGATCCCCCCTCCCACCAGCCCCGCCAGTCCCGTCCCCGCCTCCTCGGCCCCCTCGCCCTCCCTGAAACCGTAATCGGGCAGAAGGGCGGTGCGCTCCTGGGCCTGGGCCAGGGACTCGTGCACTCCCCCGTCGGGGGCGGACAGCTCCTGCTCTCCGGAGGCATGGGAAATGGCCCATTCCAGGCCATCCGGTGCCACCGACGCATAGTAGGAGAGCCCCCCTCCGATCAGGACGGTGGCCAGTCCCAGCGTGGCGACCACCTTGCCGAAGGGACGGGGCGGGTTGGCAGACAGCACCTCCGGGCGGGCCTTCCAGATGAAGGCGACCACGGCGGCGGTCACCCCCCCCTCGACCAGGCCGATGGCGAGATGAATGGGCTGCATCAGGAAGAGAAAGGTCCGGAAGGGAAGGGAGGAGATCCCCGAGAGAACGGTCTCCGCCACCACGGCCAGGGCGCCGAGTTGCAGGGCAAGCACCGCCGAGAACAGGGCGGCGGCCGTCAGGCGGACCCCCGTCGGGCGCCCTCCGGCGATGAGGCGGTAGACCAGGGGATAGGCGACGAAGCAGGGAAAGAAGCCGAGGTTGAAGATGTTGCTCCCCAGGGCGAGCAGGCCGCCGTCGGCGAAAAAGAGGGCCTGCACCGTGAGGACGGAGGCGAGGGTCAGAAAGGCGGCGCAGGGGCCCAGCAGCACCGCCAGCAGCAGCCCCCCCCCCAGGTGGCCGCTGGAGCCGGTGCCGGGAATGGCGAAGTTGATCATCTGGGCGGCGAAGACGAAGGCTCCCAGCACCCCCATCAGGGGAACCTTGCGATCGTCCATCTCCGAGCGGAGCTTGCGGGCGCACCCCGCGATGATGGCGGCCGAAGCGGCCCAGAGGGTTCCGCCCACGGCGGGGGAGAGCAGGGCATCGGCCATGTGCATGACGGGGACCTCCCTGGGGGGACGACTCAATTCACACCAATTCCCGCATTCGTGCTACCGCTGACAGCAGAGCGGTCCCCTGCTGGATATTCAAGGGGCATGCCAATAGCTCAAAGCCTGAGGGGATGGGAAAAGGGCCTGATCCGTTGACGGATTTTTACCAGCCGACCCTCCCCGGGAGAGTCAATCGACGGAAATCGGTCACACGGATCGAGTGGTCGGTGCTACAGGGTCCCAAAAAAAGCGGGACCCGATCGCGTCCGGGGCCCGCGGGTACCACCCCCACCCCGACCCTCCCCCCTCAAGGGAGAGGGGGTCTCTCTAACCCAGTTCTTTGCCGGTCGTCGTCGTCACCAGCTTGCCGTGCTTGACCCCCTTGGTCCCGATGAGCTCGTCGGCCAGGCGCTTGACCTCCCGCGCCCTCCCCCGCACCACCACCACCTCAAGGCAGTGGTGGGCGTCGAGGTGCACGTGCAGGGCCGAGACGATGGCGTCGTGGTGGGAGTGCTGCTGCTCGGTGAGCTTGTCGGAGAGATCCCGGGTGTGGTGGTCGTAGACCAGGGTCACGGTCCCGACCGTCTCCTCGTCGCCGCGACTCCACTGATCCTCCACCAGGGCGGCGCGGATCAGGTCGCGGATCGCCTCGGAGCGGTTGGCGTGCCCCTTGCGGGCGATCAGCTCGTCGAAGCGCTTCAGGAGCCGGTCGTCGATGGAAATGCCGAAACGGGTCAGGTCGGCCATGGCTCATCCTCCTTGCTGCCTCGTGGTCCCCCGCCTGTGTAGCACGCCCCCCGCAAGGGGTCAAGATCACTGGCATCATCGCCCCGGATCTCCCCGTCGTCCACAGCCTGTCCACCAAAACTTCACAACATATTGTGGCGCAACGGAAATTTTTTCTCTAGATGTTGTGCCTTTGGTCTTGACACCACTAGCGACTGTGTTAAATTCGGCCGGAATGAAAACTTGCCAACAAGGGGGAGAGGGGATGCCGGAATTCATCCGAAAGCGCGACGGCCGATTGGTTCCTTTCGAGGAAACGAAGATCACCCATGCCCTGCGCAAGGCGGTCCGGGCCGTCGGCGGCACCGACATGGAGAAGGCCAACGCCATCGGAGGGCAGGTGGTCGGCATCCTCGACGTCATCTACAAGGATGGACGGGTCGCCACCGTCGAGAACGTCCAGGACCTTGTCGAGAAGATCCTCATCGAGAACGGCCACGCCAAGGTCGCCAAGGCCTACATCCTCTACCGCAAGCAGCACGAGACCCTGCGCAAGACCCAGGAGTTCATGAAGGAGTCGATCGAGGCCATCGATTCCTACATCACCCAGGAAGACTGGCGGGTCAACGAAAACGCCAACATGGGCTACTCCCTGCAGGGGCTCAACAACCACCTCGCCTCCAACATCACCAGCAACTACTGGCTCAACAAGATCTACCCCGGCTACATCGCAGACGCCCACCGCGAGGGGGACTACCATATCCACGACCTGGGGATGCTCAGCGTCTACTGCTGCGGCTGGGATCTGCGCGACCTGCTCCTGAAGGGCTTCACCGGCGCCTTCGGCAAGATCCAGAGCGCCCCGGCCAAGCGCTTCCGCACGGCCCTGGGGCAGGTGGTCAACTTCTTCTACACCCTGCAGGGAGAGGCCGCCGGCGCTCAGGCCTTCGCCAACTTCGACACCCTGCTCGCCCCCTTCATCCGCTACGACGGCCTCGACTACCCCGAGGTGAAGCAGGCGATCCAGGAGTTCATCTTCAACATGAACGTGCCGACCCGCGTCGGCTTCCAGACCCCCTTCACCAACATCACCATGGACATGGTCTCTCCGAAGAACCTCGCCGGAGAGGCGGTGATCATCGGCGGCAAGCTCATGGAGGCCACCTACGGCGAGTTCCAGGAGGAGATGGACCTCTTCAACCGGGCCTTCTGCGAGGTGATGATGGAGGGGGACGCCTCGGGACGCATCTTCTCCTTCCCCATCCCCACCTACAACATCACCGTCGGCTTCGACTGGGAGAGCCCCCGCTTCAAGCCGATCTGGGAGATGACCGCCAAGTACGGCATCCCCTACTTCTCCAACTTCATCAACTCCGACATGGACCCCGAGGACGCCCGCTCCATGTGCTGCCGGCTGCGCCTCGACAACCGCGAGCTGCGCCGCCGGGGAGGGGGCCTCTTCGGCTCCAACCCCCTGACCGGCTCCATCGGCGTCGTCACCCTCAACCTCCCCCGGGCCGCCTACCTCGCCCAGGGGAAAAAAGAGGTCTTCTTCGCCCGGCTCTCCGAGCTGATGGGGATGGCCCGCGAATCCCTCGAGATCAAGCGCAAGCAACTCGAGCGCTTCACCGACGACGGCCTCTACCCCTACAGCCGCTTCTACCTCTCGGGGATCAAGGCGCGCAGCGGCCACTTCTGGGACAACCATTTCTCCACCATCGGCCTGCTGGGGATGAACGAAGCCTGCCTCAACCTCGTCGGCGAGGGGATCGACACGGCGGCGGGCAAGGCCCTGGCCGAGGAGACCCTCAACATGATGCGGGATGAACTCCAGCATTACCAGGAGG
>JBFHXN010000058.1:0-10404 GCA_041598955.1 Desulfuromonadales bacterium
ACCATCCCGTCCCCCGGCGATTGGATCAGAAAACGAAGGAGAGCAGGGAGATGGTCAGGATGGAGACCAGGCCCAGCACAAGGGTCGCCGAGGTGTAGGCCCGGTAGGCGACCGGCACCTCCATGTTGGAGAACTGGGAGACGACCCAGAAGTAGGAGTCGTTGGCGTGGCTCACGGTCATCGCCCCGGCCCCGATGGCGAGCACGGTGTAGACCGGGTCGAGCCCCAGGGCTGTCAGCAGCGGCGCCATGATCGATGAGGTGGTGATGATGGCGACGGTGGAGGAACCCTGGGCCGTCTTGATGGCCGCGGCGATGACGAAGGGGAGGAAGATTCCCAGTTGCAGGGTGGCCAGGGATTCGCCGAGAAATCCGGCGATGGGAGAGGCCTGGAGGACCTTGCCGAAGGCGCCGCCTGCGCCGGTGATGGCGAGGATCATGGCGGCGTTCTTGACCCCCTCCCCCATCCAGTTGTCGAGGGCGGTGCGCATCTGGTCCCGGGCGACCAGGGTGAGGGCGAGGAAAATGCCGAGGACCAGGGCGGTGACGGGGTCGCCGATGAAGTTGAGGAACTTGGCGACCCCTCCTTCACCGAAGGGCTTGGTGGGGAAGGCGGCCACCGACTTGAGCAGGATCAGGACGATGGGAAGGGTGATGGGGAGAAAGGAGTGGAAGGCCGAGGGGAGCTTGCCGTACTTGGCGATGAGGTGCTCGTAGGTCTCTTCCACGTCCGAGTCGATCTGGTAGCGCCGGGCGAAGCGGGTCGCCCAGAGGTAGCCGGCGATGGTGGCCGGAATCGCCACCAGAAGACCGAGGCCGATGAGCTTGCCCAGGTCGGCCTTGAGAATGCCGGCGGCGGCGATGGGGCCGGGGGTCGGAGGGACCAGGCAGTGGGTGGCGTAGAGGCCCGTGGCCAGGGCCACGGCCATGACCGCCATCGACTTGCCCGTCTCCTTGGCCAGGGCCTTGTTGAGGGGGGTGAGGATGACGAACCCCGAGTCGCAGAAGACCGGGATGGAGACGGCGTAGCCGGCCACGCTCATCGCCAGGGGGGAGCGCTCCTTGCCGACCAGCTTGAGAATGGCCTGGGTCATGGAGAGGGCCGCCCCGGTTTTCTCCAGGATGGTCCCGATGATGGTTCCCGCGACGATGACGATGCCGATGTAGCCGAGGGTGCCGCCGAAGCCGTCCCGAACGGTCTTGACCAGGTCCCCCAGGGGCATCTGGACCAGCAGTCCGTAGAGGAAGGCGACGAAGATGAGCACCACGAAGGCGTTCATCCGGTAGCGGGAGGTGAGGAAGATGATGAGGACGACGCTGAGCAGCAGGAGCAGGACTGCGGTACCGCCTGAGACCATGGTTTGACCTCCTTGAACGGGAAATGGTTTGGCCAATTGCCAGCATTTCTCATGCCAAGGAAAAGAAGGCCCGAATCAAGCCCTCCGAGGCCCCGACGCCCGCCTTCGGTAACAATTCATGGAGATTTGGCGTCGCCAAATGCCCGACCAATCCGGGGGGCCCCCACCCCGGCCGAAGGGCCCCTCACTCCACGGGGTGACCCGATGGGCGGGAAGGGGAGACCTCCGAGCAGTCCCGTCCCTTCTCCTTGGCCAGGTAGAGGGCCTGGTCCACCCTCTTGATCAGTCCGTCCAGATCCTCCCCCGCAACGTATTCAGCCACACCGAAGCTCGCCGTCATCGAGATCTCCTCCCCTTCATAACTCAGGGGGAGCGTCCCGATTGCGCCGCGGATCTTCTCGGCGATATTCAGGGCCACCTCCAGGGTGCACCCCTTGAGCAGAACGAGAAACTCCTCCCCCCCCCAGCGGAAGAAGAGGTCCGACTCCCGGACGACCCTCCTCACCCGTTCCGAGACCTCCTGCAGGGCCCTGTCGCCGGCCTGGTGCCCGAAGGTGTCGTTGACCCTCTTGAAGTGGTCCAGGTCGAAAAGGAGCACCGAAAGAGCCGTCTCGGTCCGAAGGCTCTCGGCCCGGGACTGCTCGAAAAAGGAATCGAAGGCCTTGCGATTGTAGGCCCCGGTCAGCTTGTCCGTCGCCGCCGAATCCTCCAGCCGCCGCTGGTAGACGCTGAGGGCTCTGTGGGTCACCAGCAGGACGATGCAGGTCACCAGGGCGCAGATCGCGAGATTGACCATCAGGGCGTCATGAATCGGCCGCAGGGACTGCTCCTCGGACTGCTCCACCAGCAGGTGCCAGCCGAACTCCTTGATGTGGCGGGTGTTCAGATGGACGGTCTCCCCCTCCCGGTCGTACTTGAGGGTCAGGGAATCGGAGGCGAGGATGGCCTGCGCCAGGGGTGCCAGGCCCGGCATCTCCTGAAGCCGGCTCCCCTTGCCGGAAAAGGTGGTGCTGCTCAGGTTGATCTCTCCTTCGGCGTCGACGAAGAAGATGTCCCGATGGTAGCGCCGCCGGTAGCTCTCGATCAGGGACTTGACGGCGTTGACCGTCAGGCCGACCCCGGCGGCACCGATGTAGTTCCCCTCGTAGTCGTGGACCTTGTAGTTGATGAATATGGTCATGGCGTCCCGGTTGGCCATGTCCGGGTCGACGTTGATCTCGTGCTCCGGCTCCATGGTCCGGACCCGGAAATACCACCGGTCCCGCTCCTCGTCGGGGCTCACCTTCTTGAGAATGCCGCTTGAGTGATAGTAGTTCCGGGTTTTCTCCGAGACGAAAAAAGCGGTGAAGGTGCCGTACTTGGTCTGGATTTCGTTCAGGTAGCGGGTGATCCGCGTCGGGTCCCCTTCGCCGTCGAGGACCCAGTCCCGTAAAAAGGTATCGGTGGCCATGAGGGAGGAGATGAAGATGGGTCGGAGCAGGTCCCGCTGGATTTCCGAGTAGATGTTGTCGCTGGTGAGGGGAAGGGCGGTCTGTTCGATTTCCCGACGCAGTGAGGAGCGGGAGACGACGTAGCTCGCCAGGCTGGTCGCCAGGAATCCCCCGACCAGAAGGAGGCTGATCAGCAGAACGATCCGGTTGGACTTCTTCAGCATCGCGGGCGCCTCCGGGGTCGGATGGGGGGAACAACGGACAGGGGGACAATGTACACAATTAATAAGTGGAAACCAAACAAAAGTCCTCCTCGGGATGACCGGGGAGAGCCTTCCCTTTCCCCATAAACATGAAAAGCCCCTGACGATGTCCGTCGGGGGCTTTTCTCTTTGTTACGCCGGGTTGTCTCTTCCGGCGTCCTCATCCTGCGTGGCAGGAAGATGGGTGTCCCTTGTCAGGGACCAGGTCTGGTTATCTTCAGTTGTCGTTTCCGATTTCCGAGACCTCCTTTCGCTGGGTGACTTCCATCTTACCACAGCTTCGAATTATTTCTCCGCCCGGCGAAAAAAGACCCTCCGGGGACCCTCCAGCAGATTGTTGACCAGCCAGTTCTTGCGGGCTGCTCAAGAACCTTCCGATGCAAGGCGCCCGCCGATGGAGGAGTGAGGGGTAGCGAAAGCTGCGTCGCACCGACGAGCCAAGGGGAACGGTGCAGATGGGTATTTTTCAGCAGCCTGCTAGGCCCGGTAATCCTCCAGGAATCGTTTGACCTTGACCTGGTAGTCCCGGGTCTCCCGGGGGAGCTCTCCGGAGCGCCGGTCGAAATTGCCCGGCCCCCAGTTGTAGGCGGCCAGGGCCGAGTCGAGGTCGCCGCCGTACTTGTCGAGCATCTTCTTCAGGTAGCTGGTTCCCCCCATGACGTTCTGCTCCGGGTCGAAGGAATCGGCCACCCCCAGCTCCCGCGCCGTCCCCGGCATGAGCTGCATCAGCCCCCGGGCCCCGGCCCGGGAGACCGCCGTCGGGTCGAAACCGCTCTCGGCGCGGATCACGGCCTTGACCAGGGCGGGATCGACCTCGAAGCGCTCGGCGGCCCGGGAGACCAGGTCGTCGATGTCGGCCCGGGGCCGTGCCTCGGCGGGAGGGGCGACCCGTTCGGGGAGGGCTGCTGAAAACGGCGACGGTGGGGCGGGGGAAGGTCCGGGTGCTTGACCCATCCCCTTCAAATCCGGGGGGGAGAGTTCCCAGAGCCGAAGGGGGGAGGGAAGGGAAGGTGCTTCCTCCTCATTCCCCAGGGACATGGTGGACCGCAGCATCTCCAGGGAAGCCAGGCGGGCCAGGGCCGCCGCCTCTGCGCCCGTGGGGGGCTGGGAACCCCGGCGCCCGGCCACCTCGGCCAGGACCTCGGCGAACCCCCCCCGGCCCATTCGGCCGGATGGGGCCGAACGCTCGCGGAGAGCTTCGATTCCCGTCAACTCCTTGCCCTGAAAGGGTTTGATCGACACCGCTACAGCTCCTTATTCTCCATCGGCCACCACACAGCCGGACGGGACGGTCAATTCCTTGACACTGCGGGATTGAATTGCACCACGGTGATCCGGTTCCGGCCGCTGCTCTTGGAATTGTAGAGCGCCTTGTCCGCCGCCCCGATGAGTTTGGATTTTTCTCCCCCCTCGGCCCCGGGCTCGTAGGCCGCCACCCCGGCGCTGATGGTCACGCGGATGCTTTTGCCTCCCGCCTCGATGGTCATCCCCTCGATGAGCTGGCGCAGGCGGTCGGCCAGAATGCCGGCCCCCTTGCGGTCGGTCTCGGGGAGGATGATGGCGAACTCCTCCCCCCCGTAGCGGGCGACCATGTCGCTGGAGCGCACCGTTTTTCGGGCGAGGTCGGCCAGATCCCGCAGCACGGCGTCTCCCGCCGGGTGGCCATAGGTATCGTTGACCTTTTTGAAATGGTCGATGTCGAAGAGAACCAGGGCCAGGGGGCGGCCGTAGCGCAGGGCCCTTCCCAGCTCCCGATCCATCGACTCCTGGAAGTAGCGGTGGTTGAACAGGCCCGTCAGGCCGTCCTTGAAGGCCATCTCCCGAAGCCGGCCGTTGGCCTCGCCGAGCTCTTTTGCGAGCCTCTCGGCCTGCTCCTTGGCCTGCTTGTACTCCATGACCAGCTGCTCGTAGCTCAGGTTGAGCCGCCCAAGCTCCTCGTTGGCCTCCTGGAGGATCTGGGAATAGGGTTTCATCGTCCCCGGGTCGATTTCGAAGGAGGTGAGGACCTCCAGGGTCTTCTCCGCCACCGCATCGATGAGGGCTGTGGCCTGCTCCTGGCCGATCCCGTGCTTTGCGGTCAGCAGCTCCCGGATGCCGTTCATCTTCCCGGAGCCGTTCTTGCCATGGTAGCCCGAAGAGACCATGTCGGAGAGGCCGAGCAGTTCGGCCCTTGGACGGAGATCCTCCGGAGCTTCCGCGGTACGGTGATGGTAGGCGATGGGGCCGTAGATGCTTTGGGGAAGCCCCCAGCGCTTGAGCACCTCGGCCCCGAGGTCCTGGTGATCGAAGCCAAAAGTTTGACGCTCCAGATCCTGCACCGGCAACCCGCTCTCCCTCTTCCCGTCGAGGACCCGCAGATACTCTTCGGGGCGGCAGAGAAAGAGCAGGACGACGCCGATATCCTGCAGGAGCGCCGACACGAAGCTCTCATCCCCGCGGCGGCCCAGGCTCCGGCCGAGCATCTCGGCGCTCACGGCGGCTGTGACCCCCCGGCGCCAGAAGAGGTTGAAGTCGAACCCCCCTTCGGCAAAGCCCCGCATCTCCTTGGCGATCACGAAGGAGAGGGCGATGTTCTTGAGGGTCTCCACCCCCAGGACGGTGAGGGCCTTCTCGATGCTGTCGACCTTCTTGGGGAGGGCGTAGTAGGAGGAGTTGGCCACCTTCAGGATGCGGGCGGCGAGGGCCGGATCGGAGGAGATGATCCGCGCGAGACCGGCGTAGGAGGAACTCTCCGCCTTGACCGCCTCGAGGATGCGCAATGCGATCCCCGGCGGCGATGGGAGCCTGACGTTGTCCTGGATGAATTCCTCGAGAGCGGCCATGTCCCCTCTTTTCTTTTCGTTGGTCTTCCGGCCACCGGTGGGCCTGTTGCGCGAAAAGGAAAGAGAGCAGGATTTGTGCCAAGGAAGAAGGGATCGGAGGGAGGGAGCGGAGACGAGGAAAAGGGGGCTCTCAGAGACCGGCGCTCCAGGGGGAAATCCCCAGCAGGCTGTCGGAGATCTCTTCCACCTCCCGGCGCACCGCCGGGTCGAGTTTCTTCATCCACCGGGCCGGAATGGCGTCACTGCCATAGAAGGCCCCGGCGATCATGCCGGCGATGGCCCCGGTCGTGTCGGCGTCCCCCCCCTGGTTGACCACCCCCGTCAGGCACTCCTCGAAGTCGGCGGTGGTGAAGAGATAGTGGAAGACGGTCTGGAGGGTGTCGACCACGTAGCCGCTGGCGTTGCCCCGGTAATCGTTGAAGCGGAAGTTGCGGTGCCGGCCGACGAGTTCCCGGGTCAGGGCGTGCAGGGCGAAGCGGTCGGCTCCGAGGATCGCCTGCTGCACCATGCGGCCGACGGTGACGCAGGCGGCGTCGGAGAGGGGGTGATGGTGGGTGAGGCGGCCCTGCTCGAGGGCGCAGCGCCCGAGAAGCTCCTCGTCCCCCAGGGTGAAGAGGGCCACGGGAGCCATGCGCATCACCGCGCCGTTGCCGGCATCCCAATCGTTGGGCGGGGTCTCCAGCTGCCCCTTGAGCATGTAGTCGCGGATTCCCCGCCGGCAGGTGGCCCCCACGTCGGGGGGGTTGCCCCGCAGCCAGTCCGCGAACTCACCGGCGATCCCTTCCAGGTCCCAGCCGCCGGCCCGGACCAGGGACCTGGCGATGCAGAGGGACATCTCCGTGTCGTCGGTCACCGCGCCGGCCTTCAGGCCCAACCACCCCCCGCCGGTGATGCTGCGGTGCACGCCGTGCCGGGCGCGGATCTCCGCCGGGGTGAGAAACTCCGTCGTCGCCCCCAGGGCGTCGCCGACGGCCAGGCCGAGAAAGGCGGCCCGGGCGCGGGACCGGATGTCAACAGGATCGATCATGGATTCCCCATCCCTTACCCCCCCGTGAGCACCTTCACCTCGTACTCGCCGCCGATGACCAGCACCTCCTCCTCCCCCTTGAGCAGGGAGGAGGGGAGCAGGTCTCCCCGGAAGAAGACCTTGGCCAGTGGAACTTCGGCCTGCAGCACCCGGTTGCCGAACTCCCAGGCCCGCTCGAAATCGGTGGTGAAGGAGTTGAGGTTGTTGAGTCGCAGGAGGACGTGGTGCTTGTCGAAGGTCTCGAGGATCCTGTGCTCGGCGAAGTCGTGGATGCCGCGGTAGAGGGTCAGGTGGGTCTGGGCCGGGTGGCGCCGGCGCATCTCCTCCTGGACGAATTCGAAGAGGAGATCGAACTGGGCGTTGATGGCGTTGGTGCGGGCCGAGCCCTTCATCCGCTCGACGGTGTAGCGAAAGTAGGCCTCGCTGTGGATGTCCTCGATCGGCTCGCCGTGAAAGGTGGGGGGGAGTCCGAGGCGGCTCTCCACCCACCCCTTGAGCACCGCCCCCTCCCGGGAGTTGGAGTCGAACATCCAGCCTCTCAGAAAGCGCAGGTAGCTGTTCTTGAGGCTCTTGCGGCCGCCGGCTGAGGCCTCCCGCTCCCACTGGTGGAGCTGGAAGGTGACATCCATGGTGTCGTGGAACTGGGTGCCCCGCTCGGCCGGATCATCGAGACGGGCCAGGCGTTCGAAGAGCAGCCGGTTGGCCCGGCGCACCCCCTGGATCTCAAGGGGTTGGGGATGGCGGTTGAAATGGCGCGACGCGATGGCCCAGGGGGGGAGGTTGCACAGGTTCATCGGGGTCGCTTCCATGTCGCTTCACCGCCTCGTCTGGTCCGTAAAAAGGAAGCCTCACCCCTCCGTGAGCAGTATCGCCTCGGCCACTTCCCTGAGACTCTTGCGCTTGTCCATGGCGATCTTCTGCATCCTGCGATAGGCCTCGGGCTCCGAGATCCCCTTTTTGATCAATAGGGCCTTGGCCCGGTCGACCAGCTTGCGGGTCTCCAGGGTGTCGCGCAGTTCGGCCACCTCTTCCTGCAGGGTGGTGACCTGCATGAAATGGTGGATGGCCAGATCGACGGCCGGGTAGAGCTGCTCGGCCCGGAAGGGCTTGACCACGTAGCTCATCACCCCGGCCAGGCGCGCCCGCTCCACCAGTTCGGGTTCGGCGTTGCCCGTGAGAAGGACGATCGGCACGGGACGGGCCTTGCCTATTTTTTCGGCAGCACTGATGCCGTCGAGGACAGGCATGGAGAAGTCCATGACCACCAGGAGGGGCTTCTTCAGCGCCGCCAGCTCCACCGCCTCCCGGCCGTCGCCGGCCTCGATGATCTCTCCAAAGCCGTAGTTTTCAAGCACTTCCGCCACCTGCCGCCGCAGCAGGGGCTCATCGTCAACAACCAGCGCACGCTTCATTCTTCATCCTCCATGGTCTCTTCACGGCCGGTTCTCTCCGGCCCCGGAACCGAGACTACTGCACAAGGAGTGCCGGGGCAACGGCCTGCCGGTGAAAAGAGCAAAGCCGCACCCCGGAGGATGCGGCTTGAAAGAGGGACAGGCCCGGCTGGATGCCCCCGATGACTTCTCCAGGTAGCGGCCTTTCACCCCCACCCCTGCCCTCCCCCCTCGAGGGGGAGGGGGCCCAGATGACCTCTCTGCGAGGGTCTAAAAGGGGTTGCCCCTACCCCCCTTCCATTTTCTGCTGGCGCCTCTCCAGGTAGACCCCCGCCAGCAGTTCCTGGTCGGGCAGGCCCAGGGCCCGGGCATACTCGAGGATGAAACCCCGCAGGTAGACCGGGGCGGGAAGACGCTCGAACTTCTCCCGCTCGATATTCTCCAGCTGCAGGGGGCTGACCTTGGTGATGGCCGCCAGCTCCTTCAGGGAGAGCCCCGACTTCTCCCGGCACCCCTTGAGGTAGGCTCCCGGTGCATCGGACGGGTTGGCCGGCAGGGGGACTTCCCCGGGCTGGGGGTCCGGGGTGGACAGGAACTGGGTCGCCCCGCTGAACAGCTCCCGGCAGAGCTTCTGGTAGGCCGCCTCGATGGCCTCCAGGCGGTCCCGGCGATCTCCCTCGTCGAGCAGGGCGTAGGTGGCCAGGGACTCTCCGCCGTAGACGGAGCGCAGCTTCTGGTAAGCCCTCTCCACCTCGAGGCGCCCCGAGCCCGGCTCAATCCGCAGCAGGCGAAACTCTTCTCTGAAGCGATCTGTGTTCAACCTCGGACTCCTTGGCCCACAACAGGCTCTGGGTGAGATTTTGGGCGGCGATGGAGAAGGGGGAGTCGGGATAGAGCTCGAGCACAGGACGGCGCGCCTGGATGGCGTCGAGAACGTGGTCGTCGTGCCGGAGGCTCCCGAGGCAGCCGACCTCCACCCCGAAGAACTCCTCGCAGGCGATGGCCATCTGGCGGGCCAGCTCCTTCTCCTCGTGCTTGCGGACCTGGTTGACGAGAACCTGCGGGCGCAGGGCATTCATTTCACGGTAAAGGGCCATGCCGGCGGCGGGGTGGAGCTCCGCGACCTGGGCGATGAGATCCCGGGGGGAACGGATCCCCCGCAGGACCTTCTCCTCCATGGCCCTGTCGACGATGCGGCCCGCGCCCGCCCGGCGCACCGCCCGGCGGAACTTGCGGTAGAAGACGGCCTTGAGAAAATGGTAGGCATTCTCCACGGAGGTGGGGGTCGGCACCACCACCATGATCTTTTCGTGGGCGGCCAGGAAGAAATCGAGGACGTTGTAGGAAGAGCCCGCCCCCAGGTCGATGAAGACGTGGTCGACCTCGAGGCTGAAGATCTGGCGGATCATCTTCATCTTCTGGGCATGGGCGGGGTTGGCCATGTCGACCAGGGATCTGGCACCGCTGATCAGCCAGAGGTCGGAGACCGGGGTGGGAACGAGAATCTCCTGAAGTGAGGCCGCTTCCCGGAGGAAGAGATCGCTCAGGGTGCGGGTGGGGCTGACCATTCCGAAGAGGGTGTGGAGGTTGGCGCCCCCCAGGTCGGCGTCGATCAGAACGCAGCGCTTCCCCTGGCGGGCGAGGGTGATGGCCATGCTGGAGGTAATGACCGATTTGCCCACCCCCCCCTTGCCGCCGCCCACGGCCCAGACGCGGGGTTTGGACCCTGGCTGGCCGGTTTTTTTCTCTGGTCCTTCGCCCCCGGTCACACTTTACCCTTCCCTTTTCGAATCACGTTCGCCCTGGGGATGATCTGCAAACTCCGTTCCGCTGCCGATTTTCGCCACAAGCCCCCGGACAGGGGATGAAAGCGGTCTCGGGTTGCCGCAGGCCCCGTCCCTCCATCACCATTGGGCCCCCATTGGGTCACTGAACCCAAGCGGAATGGCGTGTTCCTCAGAGGGGTCATGCCATAAAAAAAGGGGCAGGTTCTGTCGTGAACCAATGACTCTTCGCCTAAAACATAATCCTCAAAGTCGCCAGCAGAGTTTGGCTGACGTAATGATCTTCCGCCACCGTGTATCCGAAGCTGTTTTCGAACTCGATTTCCGAGG
>JBFHXN010000059.1:0-10340 GCA_041598955.1 Desulfuromonadales bacterium
CGCCCCCCCTCCTGCCGTGGCAGAAGGGAGATCCTCCCCGTGACCTGGGCGAGGACATGCTCCTCCAGGCGGGGGGGACGGGGGAGGGCCGCCGGAGCCTGGGCCTGCGAGAGGGCTGCGGGAGCCGAAGGCTGGGCCAGGGAGAAGGAGGGAGCGACGGAGGCCGTGGCGGCCTCGCCGGTCGAAGGGGCCGGGGCGGGGGAGCCTTCTTCGGAAATCGGAGCCGGCTGGGCCGAGACGGCCTGGGCCTGGGCGGTCGCCGTGGCAACGGCGGGGGGGAGGACCGAAGGCTGCGCCTGAAGCGTGACCCTTGCCTCCCCGGCCGGTACAGCCGTCGCAGCAGGGAGGATGGGTTCGGCTCCCTTGAGATGATCGGTGGGCAATGGGGTCCGGACCGCCGGGGCGCCTGTGTCTCCGAAAGCTGAAAGAGCTGCCGGTGCCGTGAACCCGGCTGTCGTCGAGCCGTCCCCGGGAGCTCCCGGGAAAACCGCCGCCGCCTCGGAAGTACCGACCTGGGCGGAAAGAGAAAGTGGTGTCTCCTCGCCCGTCGCCACGATGCCCTGCTCACCGGCGGGAGGGGCGAAGGATTGAAGCCCCGTCTCCGGTTTCCCGGCAAAGCCGGCCATGGGCGAAAGAGCGCCCCCGGCGGACTGATGAGAGAGGTCGAGCCCCTCCCGGGGTGCGGGCGGGGCGTCCCGCGGCACGGGTGGGGTTTCCTGCGCCACGGCCAGGGCCAGGGCGAAGGATTCGCCCCCCTCCTCCTCCGCCGCATGTCTGGGGCGGGGAGCCGGGGAGAGTTTTTCGATGCCGGGGGTGGAGATGAACATGGGGGATCCGCTCCGTTAGAAATTCGAAAATCAGTCTGGGGCCAGGGTCGAGTAGGAGGCGGAGAGGCGGGAGGCCTTCTGCCGGTCCATGTTGTCCAGGACCTTCCCGGCGGCCTTGGCCTTCATGCCGCCGAGGATCGCCACCGCCAGTTCCCGGTCGAGCCCTTCGAGAAGGGCGGCGGCCTGGGCCGACTCCATCTTCTCGTACATCCGGCCCAGCTCCTTGACCCTTTTCTCCTCCACCTCGCTCTTGCGGGAGAGGAGGAGATCGACCTCCTGGCGGAGGCTTTTCATTTCCGACAGCTTCTTATCGACCTCTTCCTGCAAAGTCTTTAGGGAGATTTCTCTCTGCATCAATTCCTGCTCCCTGCGGAGATAGTCGGCCTCGAGCCGGCTCCGTTCCTGCTGCAGGGCGGCCTGCAGGCGGCGCACCTCCACGGAGCTTGTCTCGGTGGCCGAAGAGGGGGGCTCGGCGGTTGGCGACCCGCCGACGGCGAAGGCGAGCAGGGGGGAGACCAGCAGGGGCAAAAGGAAGATCAGGCGGGGTCTTTTCATCGGTTCACCTCTTGTGGAACTGAAGGGCGATCTCGTCGAGAGCGACGGCCTCCCGGCGCTGGAGTTGGAGCTTTTCCTGATGCAGATGCTTTTCCTCGAGCTTCTCCAGAAGGCGGCGCTCCCGGCTCGCCTCGACCAGGGAAGCGCGGGCGGCCTCGACCCGGGCGCGGGCCAGATCGAGGGCTTCGGCCAGCTCGGCCAGGCGGGCCACCTGCAGGCCGATCTGCCGCTCGTAAAGGACCATTTCCTGGGGGTGCATGCCGTCCCTGCGGCGATGCTCCAGATCGTCGTAGAGCCGGTGCAGCTCCTGCTGCCCCTCTTCGCACCGACAACAGAGCTCCGCCTCCCGCTCCAGGGCGGCGGCCAGCTCCTGCCGCCCCTGCCCCTCGAGGCGCTGCCGGTGGTCGAGAACGGTCTGCAGGCGGAATCGGCTCACGGAAGGTCTCCGGCTCAGGGGGTGTCGAGTTTCAGGGAAGCGAGGGCGCCGGTGGTCTGGGCCATGTCGACCCACTCCTCCATCCCCTGGCGCAAAAAGGCGTTCACCGCCTCGATCTTGGCCAGGGCACGGTCGATCTTGGGATTGCTCCCCGAGGCGTAGGCCCCGATGTTGACCAGATCCTCGGCTTCCCGGTAGGTCGCCAGAAGCTCCCGGAGAAAACCGCTGCGCTTCAGGTGGTCGGCGGAGACGATGTCCCGCATGACCCGGCTGGTGGAGGCGAGGATGTCGATGGCGGGATAGTGGTTGCGGGCCGCCAGGTCCCGGGAAAGGGCGATATGGCCGTCGAGGATGGAGCGGACCGCGTCGGCGATCGGCTCGTTGTGGTCGTCCCCCTCGACGAGCACCGTGTAGAGGCCGGTGATGCTTCCGGCGCCGCGGTATGAGCCCGCCCGCTCCAGAAGCTTGGGGAGGGTGGCGAAGACCGAAGGGGTGTACCCCTTGGTGGTGGGGGGCTCGCCGATGGCCAGGCCGACCTCCCGCATCGCCATGGCGAAGCGGGTGACCGAATCCATCATCAGCAGCACGCTCTTCCCCTCGGCGCAGAAATGCTCGGCGACGGTGGTGGCGACGAAGGCCCCCCGCATCCGCAGAAGGGGAGACTGATCGGAGGTGGCCACGACAACCACGGAGCGGGCCAGACCTTCGGCTCCCAGGTCACGGTCGATGAACTCCCGCACCTCCCGCCCCCGCTCGCCGGTGAGGGCGATGACGTTGACGTCGGCCCGGGCGTGGCGGGCCATCATACCGAGCAGCACGCTCTTGCCGACCCCCGAGCCGGCCATGATCCCCATGCGCTGCCCCCGGCCGCAGGTGAGCAGGCCGTTGATGGCCCGCACCCCCAGGTCGAGGGGTTCGCTGATCCTCTCCCGGGCCATGGGGCCGGCCGGCAGGGCGTAGAGGGGACGCTCGGTATCGAGCTCCGGCCGGGGTCCGCCGTCGATCACATCCCCCATGGCGTCGATCACCCGCCCCAGGAGGCCGTCGCCGACCCGCAGGGAAGCGCTCGGGCGGCAGACCCGGATCAGGCTCCCGGGGCCGAGCCCCCGCAGCTCCCCCAGGGGCATCAGCAGGGCCCGGGAGTCGCGGAAACCGACCACCTCGGCCGGAACCGGCGGGCCTCCGTCCCGGGGGGTGAGCTCGCAGAGGGTCCCCACGGAGGAGTCGGGGCAGTATCCCTCCACCACCAGACCGACGATGTTGGTCACCTTCCCCCGGACCCGCAGGGTGTTCATCCCCCGGAGCTCTTCCGCCAGATGCTTCATCACCCCCCCTGGGCCGCCGACTGGAGCCGTTGCCGGATCTCGGCGAGCTGCCCCTCGAGGGTGGCGTCGACCTCTCCGAGCTCCGACTCCACGAGGCAGCCGCCGCGGGTCACCTGAGGAGAAGCCTCGAGCACGAGATTCTTGAGGCCGCTCAGGCTCGCCAGCAGCAGGGGCTTCTTTTCCGTGACCAGGGCCAGGTCCTCGGGATGGAGCCTCACCCGGTACTCGTCGGAGCGCACCGCCGCGGCCAGGGCCCTCTTGAGGGTCTCGAGGATCAGCTCGGGGCGGCTCCCGAGCTCGGCGTGAACGACCTGCTCGGCCACGGCCATCACCAGGCGCAGCATGTCGTCGGTGCTGTTCTTGAGAATCGTCTCCCGCAGGCGGCTGATATCCTCCAGGGCCGAGGCCAGAGCCCCCGCGGTCCTGGAAAGTTTCCCCTCGGCCTCGGCGAGCCCCTCCTGCCGACCCCGGGCGAAGGCGTCCTCGCCGCGATGCCCCGCGGACTCGACCCCCGCCTCGAAGGCTCCGGCGGGTTGGGGCGCGCCGGCCGACTCGGCCCGGCCCGTGACCATCCCCCCCCCGTCCCCTTCCAGTCCGAAGTCGGTGAACTGCAGGCTCGACACCTCTCCGAAGGCGCCCCGCTGGTAGATCTTAGACAAGGACATCGCTCACTCCTCGGCCGGGGATGACCAGTTTTCCTTCCTCCTCCAGGCGCAGCGCGACCTGGATGATCTCCTGCTGGGCCGCTTCCACGTCGGCGAGGCGCACCGGGCCCATCGCCTCGAGATCCTCCTCGATCATTTCCGCGGCGCGGCTGGAGATGTTGCCGAAGATCTTCCCCTTGATCTCGTCGGAGGCGGTCTTGAGGGCCACCACCAGGGTGTCGTTGTTGATCTCCCGCAGCACCGTCTGCATGGAGCGGGCGTCGAGATAGTTGAGGTCCTCGAAGGTGAACATCTTGCGCCGGATCGCCTCGGCGGTGACCGGGTCGGTCTCCTCCATCCGGGAGAGAATGGCCCGGTCCTTGCCTTTGCCGAGGCGGCCGAGGATGTCGACAACCTTCTCGATCCCCCCCACCTGCTGCTGGTCGCGGCTGACCACCACCCCGATCTCCCGGCGCAGCGACTCCTCGATCTGGGTCAGAACCTCCGGGGAGACCTTGCCGATCTTGGCAATGCGGTACATGACGTCGGCCCGCAAATCCTCGGGAAGGTAATCGACGATCTTGCTGGTGTGTTCAGGGGTCTGGGTGGAGAGGACCAACGCCACCGTCTGGGGATGCTCGGCCTCCAGCAGCGCGGCCACCATGCGGGGGACCATCATGGCGATGGTCTCCAGGGGGCGGAAGCTGTCCCCGGCGGCGAGCTGCTCCATGAGCATCTCCTTGCGCCGGCTGTTCTCACCGCCGCTGATCGCCTTTTTGATGAACTCGTCCCCCCGCACGAAGATGCCGGCGTACTCCTCCCGGGCCTTGTCGAACTGGGCCATCACCTGCCGGGCGATATCGGCCGGCACGTGCTCCATGGCCATCATGCAGCGGCTGATCATCCGCACCTCCGAGTCGTCGAGAGTCTCGAAGACCCGGGCGGCCGCCTCCTCGCCGAGGCAGAGCAGGAGGATGGAGGCCCTCTCCACTCCGGAGAGGCGCGAGAACTGGATTTGCTTGACGGGACTCATCTAGCCTTCCTTGAGCCATGCCCGGACGATCTGGGCGAAGGGGGCCTGCTGGGAGAGGGCCTGCTCCCTCAGCTGCCAGGCCGGGTCCTGCTCCTTGGCCGACGGCAGGGCACGGCGCCCCCCCATCTCCGCCTCGAGCTCCTCCACCGTCTTCATCGGCAGACTCAGCTCGGAACCGCGGCTGAGGCTCCTCAGCAGGGGACGGGCCAGGAGCAGGTAGACGAGGATGGCGCCGAGCACCAGCAGGCCGTACTTGACGAAGGGGAGATATTCGTAGATGGGGCGGCCGGGGGCCGGCTCATCCAGGGGCTCACCGGCGAAGACGTCGGCGAAGGGCATGGAGACGACCTCGATGCGGTCCCCCCGGCTCTCGAGAAGCCCCAGGGCCCCGCGCACCATGTTTTCGATGGCCTCGAGCTCCTTGGCCGAGCGGGGCGCGGCCTCCGCCGTCCCCCCCCCCTCGGCCGGGGCCTTGTCCGCCACCAGCACCGCCACGGAGACCTGCTTGAGGTTCCCCACGGCGTTGACCTTGCGGCTGACGACCTTGCTGACTTCGTAGTTGACCGTCTCCTGGGTGCGGCTCGAGGGGACGGCGCCGCCGAAGCCGCCGGCGCCCTGGAGATTGGACTCGACCCCGGGAACGCCCCCCTTGAGCTCGGCGCCGCTCTTCTCCTGGCTGCTCTGTTCGCTGCGCACCACGGTGGCCTCGGGATCGAAGCGCTCCTCGGTCTGCTCCTGCTGGGAGAAGTCGAGGTCGGCGGTGACCCGCACCAGGGAGTTGTTCACCCCCAGGGCCCGGTCGAGGAGCGACTGGGCGCGCCCCTCGAGGCTGCGCTCCACCGCCTGCTGGTACTCGAACATCCCCGGGGTCATCGGCCCTCCCATGCTCTCGCGGGGGGGGCTGGAGAGGATCTTGCCGCTGGCGTCGATGACCGTGACCATGTCGGCCTCCAGCCCCTCGACGCTGCCGACCACCAGGTGGACGACCCCCTGGATCTGGCTCTCGCTCAGCTGCCGGCCCGGAACCAGCTTGACGATGACCGAGGCCGTCGCCTCCTTCTGCTGCTCCCGGAAAAGGCGCTTCTGGGGGAGGGCCAGGTGGACCCGGGCGGCCTCCACGGGGGCCAGGGAGGAGATGGTCCGCGCCAGTTCCCCCTGCAGGGCCCTCTGGTAGTTGATCTTCTGGGCGAAGTCCGTGATGCCGAAGCTCTGCTTGTCGAAGATCTCGAAGCCGACCCCTCCCCCCCGGGGAAGCCCGGCGCCGGCCAACTCCAGGCGGGTCTCGTAGACCTGGTCGGCGGGGATGAAGATGGAGCGCCCCCCCTCCTCCAGCCGGTAGGCAACCTTCTGCTCCTTGAGCCGGGTGAGGACTTCGGCGGCGTCCTCGCTGGAGAGGTTGGCGAAGAGCAGGCTGTAGTCGGCCACCCGGGCCTGGCTGATGATCAGCCCGAAGAGAACGAAGCAGGCCGCCGCCACCGCCGCCAGGGTCAGCAGGCGCTTGGCCGGCAGGGCCTTCAGAACGTCCTGGAATGTGGTTTTGCGCTGTTCGGCCATGGGTGAGACTCCTTGTGCTGTCGGCTTCCCTGGAGAATCGGGCTGGCAATGTTCCGGGGCTGATCAAAAGGGCCCGGATGCCAGGCGCCCTAAGTTTCGAGGCTAAAGGTCCGTCCTTGTCGTGGAGGGTTGGGGAGGCCGCGGACGGGCGCTTTTCATCCGCCCCCCCGACCCCTAGACCTGCATCCTCATGATTTCCTGATACGCCTCCACCACCTTGTTGCGCATCTGCACCAGCAGCCGCATGGAGACGTCGGCCTTTTCCATGGCGATCATCACTTCGTGGAGGTTCTTGGCCTCCCCGGTGTTGAGCCCCTCCACGGCGCCGTCGGCCTCGACCTGCAGGCGGTTGACCCCCTCGACGGCCTTCTTGAGCTCCCCGACGAAATCGCCCCCCGGCGCCTGGGAGGGTTTGAGGTTCTGGGGGGCCAGGCTCTGGAGATGGGAAACGAGGGTGACGTCTTTCATGGCTTACACCTACCTTCCTATTTCCAGGGCCTTGAGGGCCATGCGCTTGGCCGATTTGACGGCGGTGACGTTGGCCTCGTAGGCGCGGGTGGCGGTCATCATGTCGGCCATTTCCTCCAGCAGGTTCACGTTGGGGAGGGAGACGTACCCCTCGGCGTCGGCGTCGGGATGGCCGGGGTCGTGGACCCGCTTGAAGGGGGACTGGTTTTCCCGGATGGAGGCCACCTCCACCCCCTGGACGGCGCCCCCCAAAGCCGAGTCGAGACGGCTGGCGAAATCGGGGGCCGTGGTGCGGAAGACCACCTCCCGCTTGCGGTAGGGGCCCCCTTCGGGGGTGCGGGTGGTCTCGATGTTGGCCAGGTTGGAGCTGATGGTGTTCAGCCGCAGGGTCTGGGCCTTGAGAGCCGAGGAGCTGATCTTGAGGGAATCGAAAATATCCATGGAGCGTCTCCTTACCGGCCATCCTGGGCGATGTACTTGAGCAGGCCGAGTTTCTTGGAAATCATCTGGGTGGCGGTCTCGTAGAGAATCTGGTTTTCGGCCAGGGAGATCATCTCCTGGTCGAGGTCGACCCCGTTGCCGTCGCCGATCCCGGAGCGGTCGGGGGTGCGGATCACCCGCCCCTCCCCGGGTCCCCCGGAGAGGGGGATGTGTCCGGGATGGGTCGCCTGGGGACCGGGTGTGCGCCCTTCCAGGGCCTGCCGCAGGTCGGTCTCGAACTCCAGGCGGGCCGGGGCGTAGCCGGGGGTGTCGACGTTGGCGATGTTGGAGGAGATCACCTGCTGGTTCTGCAGGCGCAAATCGAGCACCCGCTCCAGCAGGCCGATGGTCCGATCGAAGATACCGAATTGGCTCATGATGTTCTCTCCTTGATCCCGGCCCCCCGCGACACCGCAGCGATGGCCGGCGGATCAAAAAAATCCCGATGCAAGACGGCGAATTGTTCTTTTCCCCCGGCCGGTCAGAGCTCAGGAAGCCCTTTGCCGTCCTGCCCCTGCAGGGCCACCTGCTGCCAGCGGGGATCCTTTCCCTTTTCGGCCAGTCGGGTCAAAAGCTTAAGGGCCTCCTGTCGCCTGCCGGCGGCCTCGGCGATCTGGGCGGTGCGGTAGAGGGCCTGGTCGGCAAAGGCCTCCGACTCGAGCAGGAGCTGGTACAGGGGGAGGGCCTCGGCCCGACGGCCGCCGCGCCACAGCGCTTCGGCGCGCCAGAGGATGGCCTGGGGCTCGATCCCCCCCGGGGGCGCATCGGCCATGGCCCGGGCCAGGAATCTCTCGACCTCCCCGTACCGCCCCAGCTCCCAGAAGAGCCGACCGGCGAAGAGGTTGACGGGGAGTTCGCTCTGGGGCCCGGCCTTTTCCAGAAGGGCCGCCGCCTCCTCCCCCCGCCCCCCGCCGTAAAGGGCCCGGCAGCGCAGGAAGAGCATCTCTCGGGCATCCCCCCCCGTGGGTTGGCGCTCCAGGTAGGCCGCCGCGCAGTCGGCGGCCCGGGGGTAATCGGCCAGGGCCAGGAGCACCCGGGTGCGGGGGAGGTAAAACCCCGCCCCGGAGGGATGACCCGCCGCGGCCTCGATCAGGTGCCCGTAGACCTTCTCCGCCTGGGCGAGGAGCCCGAGCCTCTCGAAGCTTCCGCCGATTTCGAGCAGAAGCTCCGGGGAGAGGCTCCCCGCGGCCAGAAGGTCCCGGTGGCGCTCCACCAGGGCCAGGGCCTCCAGCTCCTCCCCTTTTTCGACCCTCTCGGCCACCACGGCCGGAATCAGCTCGGCGAGCAGGGCGCGCCCTTCCCGGCTCAACCGCCCCGCGCCGAACTCGCGCAGGAAGGTCTCCAGGGCCTGGGCCGCCGCAACCTTCTCCCCCGCCAGCATCTGCACCAGAAGGGCCTTGAAGGTCGCCTCCTCCCGCAGATCGCGGTTGGGGGCCACTCCGGCCAGGAGCCGGAACTCACCGGCCAGAGAGGAGATATCCCCCTGCCCGGCCTCGATCAGATTCAGGTCGGCCAGGCGCAGCCGGGCCCGCAGGGCCCCTTCGCTCCCCGGGTGGCGGGCCTGCACGGAGGCCAGGGCCTGCCGCCCTTCGGCCCCCCCGGCAGAGCGCGCCGCCGCGAACCGGGCCAGAGACTCCCCCTTTTGCCCGGCCAGGACCATGGCCAGGACTCCATAGGCCTTCGCCGCCCCGGGACCGTCGCCGGCCTGGAAGCGGCTCTCGGCCAAAAAGGAGAGGGAGAAGGGGTGGTTTATCCAGAACTCCTCCTGGAGGTTCAGGGCGTCGTAGGCCGCCAGGGCCTCCCCGTAACGCCCCGTCGCCGCCAGATGGTCTGCGCGGCGCAGGGGAAGAGAGACGCCCAGAAAGGCGGCCTGGGCCAGGGCGCTGTCCGCCAGGGCGGTCCCGGCCTTCTCTCCGTCCCCCCCCCCCAGGTAGAGCTCGGCCCTCAACAGGGCGGCGCAGGCCTGATAATAGGCCGGCGCCGTCGTGGCAAGGGGGGCGATCTCGACCAGGGCCCCGTAGGGCTCTCCCGTGGCCGCCCGGGCGTAGCCGAGCAGGAACCGGGCCCGGGAGAGCAGGGAAGAGTCGCCGTGACGGGCCAGGAAATCCTCCAGAACCGGCAGGGCCTCCGCCGGGGCACCGCTTCGCAGCAGGGCCTCGCCGAGCAGGATGCCGAGGGCCTGGCTGTCGAGCCCTTGAAGTTTTCCGCCGGGAATCCCGCGCAGAAGCTCGGCGCAGGCGGGCCAGTCCTCTCCGGCGGCTAAAACGAAGGCCCCCTTGATCCCCTCGCCGAGGGGGCCCTGTTCCCGCGGCTCGTAACGAAGGGGGGGCAGGGGGGGGAGGGTGTAGCGGGGCGGAACCGGGATCCGCAGGGGGGGCCCAAGGGCGGAGAAAAAGCGCCGCCAGTCGCCGGCGTAGGCCGAGGCCTCCGTGCGCCGGGGAGCCAGGGTCATGGCGGGCCGGGGGGCCCCCTTGGCCCAGTCGATATCGACCAGCAACCGGGGGGGCTCCTCCTGGGTCAAGACCTTGACACTGGCCGGAACCTGACGCAGGACGAAGGAGACGACCGATTCCTGGGGGTGGTGACCAAGCAGGGTCCGGAGGACCTCCCCATCCTCGGGGAAGAGACGGACCGAGGGGGCGATGCGGGTGGCTGACAGAAAGAGATCGAGCCTCTGCCCCGAGACCTCGAGGCGATGTTTCGGGATCGCCGAAAGCTGCAGCTCCAGGCGGGTCGCCGTCAGCCGCTCCTCCTTGCCCAGACCGAACAGGACAACGCCATCGTCCCCCCGGGCGGCAAGGCCCGGGAAGAGGAGAAGTCCGATGATCAGGGGGGCGATTCGGCGCATGGCTCTTTCTTCGTCTCCTGGGGAAGGGTGGGCACCTTTTCCGGCGCGCCAGGCCAATTTGCCAATTGCATGCCAAGGCGATTTTTCACGCAAATTCAGCCATCTTCCCTCAGGGCCCCCTCGGAGCCCCTCCAGGGCTGTCATTGTTTTGACATTCGCAGGGTCTACCC
>JBFHXN010000060.1:0-10232 GCA_041598955.1 Desulfuromonadales bacterium
CTTCAAGGGGAGAAGGGACTTGTCGCTCCCCATGCGGCGGCTCTCCCCGCCGGCGAGGATGACCCCGGTGACGCCGGGGATCTTCCCCGTCCGGGGCGCCAGATGCAGGCGGTCGGCGTGGGTGTAGACCTCCAGGGTCTCCCCCCGCAGGTAGCCGACCAGAACGATGCCGCAGCGCTCGGCGAGCTCCACGGCCCGGTCGGTGGGGGAGGTGCGGGAGGCGAGGAGGCCGATGCCGAGCCGGGCGGCCTTGGCGACCATCTCCGTGGAGATGCGCCCCGAGGTGACCAGGAGCGACCCGGAGAGGTCGATGCTTTTGAACAGCGCCTCCCCGGCGATGCGATCGAGGGTGTTGTGGCGGCCGATGTCCTCGGCACAGAGGAGCATCCGTTCCCCGTCTCCGACGGCGGCCGAGTGGATGCCGCCATGCTCGCGGTACTGCTCGGCCCGGCGGGCGAGCTCGGCCATGAGGGCGAAGAGGGAGGCGTCCGAGTAGCTGCGGGAGGGGACCTTTTTCCCCTCGGCCTCTTCGGGGAGGTTGAAGACGATGCCGGTGCCGCAGCCGGAGGTCAGAGTGGGGGTGAGCCCCCCGGGGATCTCGCCGCGGATGCGGACCTGAGCGAGGCCCACCTCGCTGCAGAGGCCGAGGCACTCCAGGTCATCCAGGGAGGAGATGAAGCCCTGCAGCCGCAGGAAGCCGGCGGTCAGGGCGTTGAGCCGGTGGGGGGAGGCGACCAGGGTCGCCAGCTCCCGGCCGTTGACCACCAGGCGCAGGGGGAACTCCTGGACGATGCTCCTCTGCCGGGGGAGCAGGCGACCCTTTTCGAGGCGGTGAATGGCGAGGGAGGGAGGAGACTGCATGGGCCGATTCCTGGCGCTTTGGGAAGGGGGCCCGCGGCCGCACGCCGCGGGCCCCTTGGATGGACGATGGATCCGGAGAAACTATGCCTTCTCGGCGACCCCGTCGACCTTGCGGATCCGGTCGGGGATGCGGTAGTCGACCGTCTCGGGGTGATGCTCGAAGATGGGGAAATACTTGGCGACCAGGACGAAGAAGAGGACGTGGGCGGCGATGATCCCCACGGTCACCACCGTCTCGATGAAGGAGGGAAGATAGATCTGGTCGGGGTGCATCATCCCGATCATCGAGACGTTGAAGCGGTTGAGCACCAGGCCGAAGATGACGAGCCCCGCGGCCCAGGCCCGGCGCCGGTCGTTCTCCCGCACGCTTCGGGAGGTCAGCATGGCGAAGGGGAGCAGGAAGCCGACCCCCATCTCCAGGACGAAGGAGAGGGTGAGCCCCGGGCGGTCGAAGAGGGGCCCGTCGGTCAAAAAGAGCAGGCTGCCGACCCGCGCGACCAGGTAGACCAGCAGGGCGAAGGGGAGGATCTGGGCCAGGGTGCGCAGCAGCACCCCCTCGTTGGGCTGCCCCATCCATTTGTGGCTGGCGGTGGCCTCCAGGATGATGATGGAGAGGCCGGCGCAGATGGCGCTCATCCAGAAGAGCAGCGGAAGCAGCGGGTTGTACCAGAGCTCGTGGAGCTTGTCGACGGCGATGAGGAAGAAGGTGCCGAGGGAGCTCTGGTGCAGGGTGGAGATGGCCGCGGCGGCGATCACCAGGGGCATCTCCAGCCAGCGCAGCACCCGCAGCGGCAGGTGCCAGCCGAACTTCTCGGCCACCGGAGATAGGAACTCCAGGAAAAGGACCGTGGTGTAGGCCATGACGCACATGGAGACCTCGAACATCGGGGAGTGGAGGTTCCAGTAGCGCATCACGTGCCACCCCCGCTGGGGCTGCCCGAGGTCGAGGAGCAGCCCGACGCAGACCAGGGAGTAGCCCAGGAAGCCCGTGAGGATGGCCGGGCGCACCAGGGGCTCGAGCTTCTTGATGCCGAAGCAGTGTACGATGGCCCCCAGGGTGAAGGCGCCGGCGGCCAGGGGGACGGCGGTCACCACGTCGAAGGAGATCCAGAGCCCCCAGGGGTAGGTGTCATTGAGGTTGGTGGTGGCCCCCAGGCCGAAGATGAAGCGGGCCAGGGAGGCGATGGCCCCGGCCGCCACCAGGGCCATGAGGAACTTGATGAAACCATGGAAGCCCTTGACTTCCTCGGCGATCAGACGGGCGGCGGTCATGGATTCTCCTCCTTGGTCTCGGTGCTCGGGCTCTGCCCGGCCTCTTCCTCTTCAGCCTTGAGGCGCTCGCGGCGGTGATTGATCCAGGAGAGGGCCGAGAGCCCCCCCCCGACGGTGAGAAAGACGGCCGGAACCAGGCGCAGGGCCTGCCAGGTGTAGCCGGGGAGCGGTCGCAGGGTCACCGGCTTGAAGCCGAGCTCGTCGAAGGGGAGGCTGGTCAGGTAGATGACATTGGTGCCGCCGGCCTCCTCCTTGCCGTAGACCTTGCGGATGTAGCGGTCGGGGTGGGCGGTGAGGCGCTTCTCGGCCTCCTTGATCAGCTCCTCCCGGGGGCCGTAGGTGATGGCCGTGGGGCAGGTGGTGGCGCAGGCCGGCTTGAGCCCCTCCTTGACCCGCTCGTAGCAGCCGGTGCACTTCTTGACCAGGGGGAGGGCCTTGCTCCACTCGTACTTGGGGACGCCGAAGGGGCAGGCGATCATGCAGAAGCGGCAGCCGATGCAGCGGTCCGCATCGTAGACCACCGGGCCGAGGTCGGTCTTTATGAAGGCCCCCACGGGGCAGACCGAGGCGCAGGCCGGCTCGGCGCAGTGCATGCACATCTCTTTGTAGAAGGCGAACTCGTTCTGCCCGTTCTTCCAGTAGTCGCGGAACTTGATGCGGGTGTAGGTATGCTCCGACATGGCCGGAGGGTTCTGGTACCCCTCGCCGGAGAAGAACTGGGTCGTCTCCGCCTCGAGCTGGTTCCACTGCTTGCAGGCGACCTGGCACCCGCGGCAGCCGGTGCACTTGGTCATGTCGATCAGAAAGGCCATGCTGCCGGCCTTGGCGGTTGAGGTGCTCATGCGCTCTTACCCCCCTTCTCGATGTTGCACAGAAACGCCTTGTACTCGGGGATGGTGGTGTTGGCGCAACCCACCGCGGAGGTGAGGACGTTGGCGCTGTCCCCCTTGGCGAGCCCCCCGAACCCGAAGTGCCAGGGAAGCCCCACCTGCTCCACCATCTGCCCCCCGACGCGCAGGGGCCGGATGCGGGTGGTCACCAGGGCCTTGGCCTCGATGCTCCCCCGCTCGGAGGAGACGGTGACCATGTCGCCGTTGGCGATCCCTTTCCAGGCGGCGAGGGGCTCGCTGATCTCCACGAACATGTCGGGGACCAGCTCCACCAGCCAGGGGAGGTTGCGGGTCATGGCCCCGGCCTGCCAGTGCTCCGAGACCCGGTAGGTGGTGCCGATGTAGGGGAACTTGGCCGGGTTGCTCAGCTTGCCCGGGGTGGCCACCGCCGGGTTGCACTGCTGGCCGCTCATCATGTTGTGGGTGGGGCTCTCCATCGGCTCGTAGTGCTCGGGGAAGGGCCCGTCGGCCAGGGCCGGGGTGAAGAGGGCCCCGTGGCCGTCGGCGATCATGATGAAGGGGTGCCGTCCGTCTTTTTTGGCCTGGGGGGGCCAGGGGCCGTCGGGGACGTCCCCCTCCCACTTGGAGGCGGCCTCGTTCCAGGCGATCACCGCCTTTTTGGGGTTCCAGGGGCGGCCGTTGCGGTCGACGGAGGCGCGGTTGTAGATGATGCGGCGGTTCACCGGCCAGCACCAGGCCCACTCGGGGTACATCTCGAGCCCCGTGGGGTCATCCTTCCCCCGCCGGGCCATCATGTTCCCCTTCTGGGTGTAGGAGCCGCAGTAGAGCCAGTTGCCGCTCAGGGTGGAGCCGTCGTCCTGCAGGAAGGCGAAGGAGGGGACCTGCTCCCCCTTTTTGTAGAGGGTTCCCTTGATCTCCACGTCCCGGGTGAAGGTGCCGTTGCACTCCCGGGCCACCTTGTGGGGATCGGGCTCGTGGCCGTCGCCGTAATCCCAGGAGAGGTGGACCATCGGCTCGGGGAAGACCCCTCCCTTTTTGTAGAGCTCCTTGAGGCGCAGGCAGAGCTGGTCGACCATCCAGGCGTCGCTTTTGGCCTCGCCGGGGGGCTCCACCGCCTTGTAGCGCCACTGGGCCCAGCGCCCCGAGTTGGAGATGCTCCCCTCCTTCTCCACGGAGCTGGCCGCCGGCAGCAGGAAGACCTCCGTCTGGATGCTCTTGGGGTCGACACCGGGGCGCTTCCAGAAGATGGAGGTCTCCGTCTCCCAGAGGTCGGCGCAAATCATCCACTTGAGGGAGCCCAGACCCTCGGCGATGGCGCTCGCGTCGGGGCCGCCGACGATGGGGTTGGTCCCCATGCAGTAGAGCCCCTCGAAGCCGCCGGTCTGCAGGCGCTCCATGAGCTTGATGAAGGAGTAGTTGCCGCTTTTCTTGGCCAGGTAGTCGTAGCAGTAGCCGTTTTCGGCCGTGGCGTGCTCCCCCCACCAGGCCTTGAGCAGGCTGGTCATGTACTTGGGGGTGTTGCTCCACCAGTTGGCGCTCTTGGGGTCGCTCGATTTGGGGGTGACCTTCTCGAGATAGGTGGAGAGGTCGACGTGCCCCGCGTCGGGGACCTTCAGGTAGCCCGGCAGAATGTGGTAGAGGATGGCGTAGTCGGTGGAGCCCTGGACGTTGGATTCCCCCCGCAGGGCGTTGATGCCGCCGCCGGCGAGGCCGATGTTGCCCAGCAGCAGCTGGAGCATGGCGTAGGAGCGCACGTTCTGGGTGCCGTAGGTGTGCTGGGTGGTCCCCATGGCGTACATGATGGTCGCCGCCCGGTCGGGGCGCCCCGTGGAGCAGAAGGTGCGCACCACCTCCATGTAGTCCTGGATGGCGGTCCCGGTGATCTCGCAGACCTTCTCCGGGGTGTAGCGGGCGTAGTGCTTTTTGAGCAGCTGGTAGACGCTGCGGGGGTGCTTCAGGGAGGGGTCCCGCCGGGGGGTGCCGTCGGCGGCGCTCTGGTACTTCCAGCTCCCCTTGTCGTAGCTGAAGGTGGCCGCGTCGTACCCGGTGAAGATCCCTTCATCGAAGCCGAACTTCTCGTCGATCAGGAAGGAGGCGTTGGTGTAGTCGACCACGTAGTCGCGGTGGATCAGGTCGTTCTGAAGGATGTGGTTGATCATCCCGCCGATGAAGGCGATGTCGGTCCCCGGGCGCAGCTGGGCGTAGAGGTCGGCCTTGGAGGAGGTGCGGGTGAAGCGGGGGTCGACGCTGATCAGCTTGGCGCCGTTGTCCATCGCCTTTTCGATGTACTTGAAGGAGATGGGGTGGTTCTCGGCGGGGTTGGAGCCGATGGCCAGGATGACGTCCGCGTGCTGGATGTCATTCCAGTGGTTGGTCATCGCGCCGCGGCCGAACGAGGCTGCCAGACCGGCAACCGTTGCGGAGTGTCATATTCGGGCCTGGTGCTCCAGGTAGGAGACCCCCATGGCCCGGGCGAACTTGCCCCAGAGGTAGCACTCCTCGTTGTCGAGGGCCGCCGCCCCCAGAAAGGCCATCCCCTCGTTGCGGTTGACCCGGACCTGCCGCCCCTGGATCGTCTCGCTCTTGACGAAGTTGCGGTCGCGGCTCTCCTTCATCAGGGCCGCCATCCGCTCCAGGGCCCAGTCCCAGGGCTTCTCCTGCCACTTGTCGGAGCCGGGGGCCCGGTAGAGGACCTTGTCGAGGCGCCGCTCGTTGTTGGCCACCTGGAAGAGGGCGCTCCCCTTGGAGCAGAGGGCGCCGCGGTTGATCGGATGCTCGGGGTCACCCTCGATGTTGACGACCTTGCCGTCCTTGGTGTGGACGATCATGCCGCAGCCGACCGCGCAGTAGGGGCAGACCGTGGTGGAGCTCTTGAGCCCCTTGGTGCGCAGCCCCGTCCCCTCGGCCTCGGCCCGGGCCGCCGTTCCCGATACGGCCAGGGCGCCGGCCGCCAGGCCGCTCCCCTTGAGAAAATTTCTTCTGGAAATACCCATGGTTCCGCTCTCCTTGGCTATGGTGATCCATCACAGGGATCTGTCCGGCAATCCGGTAGCTTTTGGCAACACCCGTGCCAAGCTCCCGACGGGGACTCCCCCCCGCCCCAAGCCGCCGATAAAACTGGATTTGACAGAGCAGAACAAGATCCCCCCCTCCCCTCCCGGGGGAAAAAGGTGTATACATCCTCCCCCCTCGCTGTATACATCCGACCCATCCGGGGGAGAAATCGCATCGCTCTTTTCCGGAGCGGGCTTTTCCGTGTATGATGACCACTTATTTCAGGAGAGGGCGGGAAGGGACCGATGGACGAGAGAATTTTCATCTGCGACGACGAAGAGGGGATGCGTCGCTACCTGACGAAGATGTTCGGAGGGTGGGGCTTCCAGGCGCAGGACTTCGCCAACCCCCTGCTCTTTCTCAAGCTCCTCGAGGAGACCGACGCCGAGGGGGACCTGCTGCTGCTCGACATCAAGATGGAGGAAATCGACGGCATCGAGGTGCTGCGCCGGGTCCGCAAGCTGCGCCCCCAGCTGCCGGTGGTCATGATGACGGGGCACGGCACCATCGAATCGGCGGTTGAGGCCATCAAGCTGGGGGCCTGGGACTACCTCGCCAAGCCCTTCCCCCAGGAGAAGCTCTTCGCCCAGGTGCAGCACGTGCTCGAGGCCAAGAGGCTGCGGGAGGAGAACCAGGGGCTGCGCCAGGAGCTGCAGGAGAAGCGCTCCAACGTGTCCCTGGTCTTCCGCAGCCCCCTCTTCGCCGAGGCCTACGAGATGGCCCTGACCGTCGCCGACAGCCCCTCCAGCATCCTGATCACCGGGGAGAGCGGCACGGGCAAGGAGCTCATCGCCGCCACCATCCATAACAGGAGCCCCCGGGCGGCCCGGCGCTTTCTGGCCGTCAACTGCGCCGCCCTCACCGAGACCCTGCTCGAGAGCCAGCTCTTCGGACACGTCCGGGGCGCCTTCACCGGCGCCGTCCAGGCCCAGAAGGGGCTCCTCGAGGAGGCCCACGGCGGAACCCTCTTTCTCGACGAGGCGGGAGAGCTCTCCCCCCCCCTCCAGGCCAAGCTCCTGCGCGTGCTCCAGGAGGGGGAGTTCATCCCCGTCGGCTCCACCCGCCCCCGCAAGGTCGACGTGCGCTTCCTCGCCGCCACCAACCGGGACCTGGAGGCCGAGGTGCGGGCCGGGCGCTTCCGGGAGGACCTCTTCTACCGCCTCAACGTCATCACCCTCCACCTCCCCCCCCTGCGGGAGCGCCCCGAGGACATAGAGCCCCTGGCCCGCCACTTCCTGGAGAAGGCTTCGGCCAGGACCGGGCGCCGGGTGCGGCGCATCACCCAGGAGGCCCTGGCCGCCCTGCAGCGCTACGAGTGGCCGGGCAACGTGCGGGAGCTGGAGAACGCCATCGAGCGGGGGGTGATCCTCGCCCGGGGGGAGGAGGTCACCCGGGAGCTCCTGCCGCTGAAGGTGAGCGAAGGGCGGCCCGCGGCAGGCGGCCCCGCCCCCCCCGCGCCCCTCAATTTGCGGGAGGCCGAGGCCCTGCTGGTGGGCCGGGCCCTGGAACAGACGGGCTGGAACAAGAGCCAGGCCGCCGCCCTGCTCGGCGTCACCCGCAAGACCCTCGACCGCAAGATCCGCGAATACGAACTCACCCCCGGCTCCCCGGCATGACCCCCCTGCCCGGCCAGCGCTCCTCCATCCGCCGCAAGATGACCCTGGCGGCCCTCGTCCCCCTGGTGGTTGTGCTCTCTCTGGCCGCCCTGGCCGCCTTCACCTTCATCAACGCCTCCATCGTCGAGGAGACCCAGGAGCGGGCCCTCCGGGACCTGGGCGCCGCCCGGGAGGTCCTGGGGCACGAGCGGGACCGGGTCCGGGACGTGGTGCGCTTCACCGCCCACGGCTCCGCCCTGGTCCGATCCGTGAGCGACCCGGGCCGCCCCCTTCCCCTGGAGGAGCTGAGGTCCATCCTGGAGCGCGAAGGGCTCGACCTGCTGACCCTGACCGACGCCCGGGGCCGCGTGCTGCTGCGCAGCGCCTCCCCCGGCGCCCGGGAGGGGGAATCCCCTCCCCCTCCCTTCGTGGGGCGGGCCCTCGCCGGGGAGGACTTCGCCGGCCCGGTCCTTCTCGAGGCCCGGGATCTCGCGGCGGAGGGGGAGGAGCTGGCCGCCCGGGCCCGGATCCCCGTCCGGGGAGCACCCGCCGGCGCCCCCGGAGGAATCGAGGAGCGGGGCCTCTTTCTGATGGCCGCCTCGGCGGTGCATGACGAGGGGGGGAAGGTGCTGGGGTGCCTCTACGGCGGGGTGCTGCTCAACGGCAACCTGGAGCTGGTCGACCGGATCCGGGACCTGGTCTACGGCACGGAGAGCTTCGAGGAAACGGAAGTGGGGAGCGCCACCATCTTCCTGGAGGGGGTGCGAGTCGCCACCACCATCCGCCTCAAGGGGGGAGAGCGGGCCCTCGGCACGGCGGTCTCCCCGGAGGTGGCCCGGGAAGTCCTCGGGAAGCGCAACACCTGGCGGGACCGGGCCCGGGTCCTCGACCGGTGGTACCTCACCGCCTACGAGCCGATCCTCGACCCGGCCGGGCAGGCCATCGGCATGCTCTACGTCGGGCTCCTCGAGGCCCCCTTCGATGCCCTCAAGCGCCAGGCGGCCCTGCTCCTCGGGGGGCTGCTGCTCCTGGGCGGCGGGCTCGGCACCCTGCTCGCCCTGCTGGGCGCCCGGCGTCTCGCCCGCCCCCTTCTCGAGCTGCGGGACGCCGCCCGGAAGGTGACCTCCGGCAGCTGGGACGCGCCCCTGGAGGAGACCGGCGACGACGAGGTCGGCGACCTGACCGGGGCCTTCAACCGCATGACCCTGGCCCTGCGGGAGCGCGACGGGGCCCTCAAGAGCCTCAACCGGGAGCTCGAGGCCAAGGTCGAGGAGCGCACGGCGCAGCTCGAGGAGAAGAGCCTGGCCCTCATCCGGGCCCAGGAGGAGCTCCTGCGCGCCGAGCGCCTGGCGGCCATCGGGTCGCTGGCCGCCGGGGTCGCCCACGAGATCAACAACCCCGCCGCCATCATCCGCGGCAACGTGGAGATCCTCCTGAACAGGCTTCCCCCGGAAGCCCCCGAGCGGGAGGAAGCCGGGGAGATCCTCAAGCAGACCGAGCGGGTGGCCCAGATCACCCGGGGGATGCTCGCCTTCGCCCGGGAGCAGGCCGCCACCCCCTCGCAGGTTTTTCTCAACCCCCTGCTCGTGGAGATCCTCGCCCAGATCGGGCACCAGGCCCCCCTGGGGGAGGTGCGCGTCGAGACCGACCTCCCCCCCGATCTCCCCCCCCTCTTCGCCGACCGGGAGCGGCTGCGCCAGGCCTTCACCAACCTGCTCCTCAACGCCCTGCAGGCCATGGAGGGGACCGGGACCCTGACGGTGCGCACCCGCTTCGGGGAAGAGTCCCTCGCGGTGGAAATCGCCGACACGGGCCCCGGCATCCCCCGGGAGGAGCTCTCCCGGATCTTCAACCCCTTCTTCACGACCAAACGCGTCGGCACGGGCCTCGGCCTCTTCGTCACCTACGGCATCGTCAAGGGGATGAAGGGAGAGATCGACGTCGAGAGCGAGCCTGGCCGCGGCACCCTCTTTCGCCTCCGCTTTCCGCTGACCTGACCACCCCGGCTCCTCCCCGGCCCCCCCACCCTTTCTCCCTCCCTCAATGATTTTCCCCTCGACCGCTCAGCTCGCCACCCCCCGTCCACCGCTGCTCCCTTGTGGCCTTCAAAAAGGCTGTTATAGGTAGAGCTATCCGACCGAACGTTCCCCGGACCCCTTCGGCCACCAAACAGCTTATTCAGCCCACGTCTGAAAGGAGCTCAACAATGCTGAAGAAAATATTCATGGCGCTCTGCGCCTTGGCCCTCACCCTCACCCTTGCCGGCTGCGCCACCTACATCCCCGCCGGTGCGATCTATATAGACGGCAAATCGGGTGTTGGCGCGAACAACGGCGTCTCCGGAAGCAAGACGGGTCAGGCCTGCATGAATTCCATCCTTGGTCTGGTTGCCTACGGCGATGCCGGTATCGACACCGCCATGGCCAACGGCGGCATCAAGAACGTCGCCACCGTCAACTACACGGCAAAGAACATCCTGGGCATCTACGGGACCTACTGCCTCGTGGTCACGGGGAACTGACCCCCGTTATTATCGATTTTCGTTGCACAAGGGGATCCATCCGGTTGGAATAAGGTCGCAGAACCAAACAAGAAGGGC
>JBFHXN010000061.1:0-10176 GCA_041598955.1 Desulfuromonadales bacterium
GCGGGTGCGCCGCTTCATCGACCGGGCCAGCACAAACCTGACTCTGCTCGGCCTCTGCGCCCTTCTGATCGGCGGCCTCGGTGTCTCAGGGGCGGTGCGCGGCTATCTCGACGGAAAGATTCTCCACATCGCCACCATGAAATGCCTCGGGGCCGAAGGGCGCACGATCTTCACCGCCTACCTCATCCAGGTGCTGCTGCTCGGCGGACTCGCCTCGTGCGCCGGGCTGTTGGCCGGGGCGGCCCTGCCCTACCTGGTCAAGTATCTGCTCGGGGGGACGTTGCCGATCCCGCTGCGTCCCGCCCTCGATCCCGGGGTTCTGGTGATCGCCCCCCTCTTCGGACTGCTCATCGCCCTGGCCTTTTCCCTCCAGGCCCTCGGTTCGGCCCGGCTCATTCCGCCGACGGTTCTCTTTCGGGGCTATGCCGGGATCCCCCGGCGCCATCCTGGGCGCCTGGTTTGGATGGCGATCGCCGCCGCAGTGGGGGCCCTGGTCGCCCTCACCCTGATCGCGAGCGACGACCGGCGCCTGGCGGTGGGTTTCATCGCCGGAGCCCTGGCCTGTTTTGTCTTCTTCCGCCAGCTGACCGCCGCGGTAGTCTCGGCGGCCCGCCGGCTGCCGCGCCCCTCCGGTCCGCGCTTCCGCCTCGCCCTGGCCAACATCCACCGTCCGGGCGCCCCGGCTCCCCGGGTGATGTTCTCCCTCGGGCTGGGGTTGACCACCCTGGTGCTGATCGCCCTTGTGCAGAACAGCCTTGATGCCCTGGTGCAAAGGGAGATGCCGCGCCAGGCGCCCACCTTTTTCGTCCTCGACCTCCAGCCCAACCAGACCGCCTCCTTTGACCAGTTCGCCGCTGAAACCGACGGGGTCCGCCAAAGCAGGCGCTATCCGACTCTGCGGGGGCGCATCACCGCCATCGCCGGAGTGCCGGTGGAGGAGGCGGCGGTCGCGCCGGAGGCCCGCTGGGCCGTTCGCGGAGACCGCTATCTCAGCTATTCCGCAACCCTTCCCGAGGGGAGTGAACTGCTCGCCGGTGTCTGGTGGCCCGAGGACTATCGCGGCGAGCCCCTGCTTTCGCTCAGCGCCGACCTGGCCGAGGGCTTCGGTCTGGCGCTCGGCGACACCCTCACGGTCAACGTGCTGGGCCGCGAGGTAAAGGCGCGCATCGCCAGCCTGCGGAGAACCGACTGGTCGACCCTGCGTCTCGACTTCGCCCTGATCTTCTCGCCGGGGGTCCTCGAGGGGGCGCCGCAGACCCATATCGCCGCCCTGCATCTGGAGCCAGGGCACGAGGGGGAGGTCTTCAACGCCCTCACCGATCTGCTCCCCAACGTTTCGGTGATCGATGTCCGTGAGGTTCTGGCCAATGCCGCGCGGACCCTGAATCGGATCGGCCTCGCTTTTCGAGGCATGGCCGCAGTGGCCCTCCTTTCCGGTCTGCTGGTGCTGGCCGGGGCCCTCAGCGCAGACCAGCACCGGAGGATCCACGACGCGGTGATCTTCAAGGTCTGCGGAGCGACGCGGCGCGACGTGGTGGCGATCTTCGCCTTTGAGTTTCTCCTTCTGGGGCTTTGCGCCGGAGGACTCAGCGCGGCGGTAGGGACACTGGCGGCCTGGGGGGTGGTCGAGTCACTGATGGGCACCCCTTTTGTCTTCGACGCCGGGGTGGTGGCCTTCACCCTTCTTTTAGCCATTGCCCTCACGGTGGTCAGCGGCCTCTTCGGCACCTGGAAGGCCCTGGGGCAGCCGCCGGCCGGATACCTCCGGGAGCATTGACGGTCCTTCTCCTCTGCGGCGCAGGCTGTTAGGTGAAACGGAGCCTCGGGTCCGACAGGACCGGAGGCTTTCCTCGTTCTTCCTTATGGTGTCCCGCTACGGGGTCGATTCCCTGCCATGCCGAGGGAGGATGAGGCCATGGGGGGGCGCTTCTGGTAGGGACATAGGAGGAGACCAGACCTGGCCCCCGCATGGTACGGGGAGAAGCCATGGGGATTTGGCTGGGGGTGGCTATCCGGGCGCGACCGGCAGGGGCCAGAGGAGGCTGCCGGCGATGGCCCACATCACGCAGCCGACCAGCGCATCCAGGGCTCGCCAGGCGGATGGCCTGCGGAAGAGGGGCGCCAGCACCCGGGCGCCGTAGCCGAGCCCGTAAAACCAGAGCAGGGAGGCGCCGACGGCGCCGAGGGCGAACCAGGTCCTGGGGGCGGCCGGGAGCTGCCCGGCGACGCTTCCCAGGAGCAGCACGGTGTCGAGATAGACGTGGGGATTGAGAAGGGTCAGGACCAGGGTCGTGACCACCACTTGGGCCAGGCCCGAGGAGGGTCGTCCGTTGGCATCGACCTCCAGGACCCCGGGCCTGAGGGCGGCGTGGAAGGCCCGCAGGCCGTAGAGGAAGAGAAAGGCCGCTCCCGCCCAGCAGGTGATCCGCAGGAGCAGGGGGGAGGAGGCTACCAGGGTGCCGAAGCCGCCGGCTCCTAGGGCGATGAGGGAGGCATCGCAGAGGAAACAGAGGGTGCAGACCACGAAGACATGCTCGCGGCGAAGCCCCTGCCTCAGGACAAAGGCGTTCTGGCTGCCGATGGCGATGATGAGGCCGGCGCCGAGCATGAAGCCCTGGGCCAGGGGGGCGAAGGCTATGGAAAGGTCCACGTCGGTTCTCCGGGAAAAAGTAGCGTTGCGGGGGGCGCAGGGGGCTCCACTGTATGAGAATTCAATCCGACGTTCAACCGGGGCGATTGACCGGCGGGGAGAGCGGCAGCACAAGGACCGCCTTCGTCCCCCCCGATTCCCGGTTGATGAGCCGGACCGAACCGTTGTGGGCGGCGGCCACCTCCCGCACGAGGTTCAGGCCGAGGCCCGTGCTCTTGCGGCCCGTGTCGGGGCGCTGCAGGGAATAGAATTTTTCGAAGACCCGGGCCATGGCGTAATCGGGAATCCCCGCTCCCCGGTCGGCGATGGAGAGGATCAATTGATCCCCCTCGACCTCCGTCCCGATGGCGATCCGGCTCTGCCCGGGGCTGAAATCGATGGCGTTCTGCAGGAGATTGGCGAGAGCCTGGTGCAGCAGGAAGGCGTTGCCGGTCAAGGAGACCTCCCCCGGGTCGGCCATCTCCAGATGGATCCCCTTCTGGGCCAGCATCGGCTGCTTGCTCTCGGCCAGACTCCTGAGCAGCGACCCGAGGTCGATCCGGTCCGCGTCGGACTGCATGCGCCGGTTCTCCAGGGAGGCGAGCTCCAGCATGGTGTCGACGATCCGGCCGATGCGCAGCGATTCGTTGCGGATGTTCTCCAGAAACCGCTGCCGCTTTTCGGGGGGCATCCCGTCGTCGATCAGCTCGGCCGCGCCGCGGATCGCCGAGAGGGGGCTCTTGATCTCGTGGGTCAGGTTCTGCACGTACTCCTCGACATACCGCTTCCCCTCCAGGGCCTCCTGCATCCTGCGCATGGCATCCCCCAGATCGGCGATCTCCGATTTGCCGAGGTCGGGATAGGGGAGGCGGCGCCCTTCCCGGATGCCGTCGGCATACAGGGTCAGCCGCTTGATGGGACGGGTCAGCCAGAAGGAGAAGATGAAACTCAATGCGATGGCCGCGGCCAGGGAGATGGCGCCGGCCCGCAGGACCCGCGGCCTTGACTGGGCCACAAAGGCGTTGATGCTCGCCGTCGGTTTCACCAGGGTCAGGCAGCCCGAGATCCGGCCGTCGATCATCACCGGCGCGGAGACATGGAGGGATGTCGTGGAGGGATCGAGGGGATCGCTCCGCGAGGTCCGGGCGCCGTACTCCCCCCTCAGGGTGAGGATGACGTCCCGCCACTGGGAGTAGTCCGCCCCGACCTCCGTCGGCTCCAGCGAATCGGCGATCACCCGGCCGCCGGCGTCGGTCAGGTAGAAATCCGAATCGACCAGCGTCTTACGCAGGTCATAGATCTGTACATCCAGAGGCTGCCCCTGGGCCCGACGAAAGACCCCGCGCAACTGACCGGGATCGAAGCGGCCGCTTCGCATCTCCCCGGCCACCTGGGCGGCCAGGATCGTCGCGTGATCGACCATGATCTCCTCGACGCTCTCGCGATAGCGGACATCCAGGCTGCCGATCATCCAGTGGATCGGGTAGTAGAAGCAGGCGGCAAAGATCACCAGGTAGCAGACGAAGATGCGGGTGCCGAGGTTCATAGGCCCTCTTTGAGGGAATATCCGAGGCCTCGATGGGTGACGATCGGGTCGAGCCCGGGGTTGATGGCCCGCAGCTTGGCGCGCAGGTTCTTGATGTGGGCATCGACGGTGCGATCCATGCTCGACTCGGGGGCGTCCCAGACCATCTCCATCAGCTGCTCGCGGGAGTAGACCTGCCCCGGGCGGCGCAGCAGGGCCTGCAGCAGGAAAAATTCGTAGCGGGAGAGTTCCAGGGGGCGGCCGCAGAAAGAGGCCTGAAAGCGATCGGCGTCGAGGGTGAAGGCTGAAGGGGCGCAAGGGACGGAGGAGGAGGACTCCGGCTCGGGCCGAGCCCGCCGGAGGACCGCCTTGACCCGGGCCGAGAGTTCCCGGGGGCTGAAGGGTTTGCTCACATAGTCGTCGGCGCCGACCTCCAGGCCGACCACCCGGTCGAGCTCCGTGTCCCGGGCGGTCAAAAAGATGATCGGCACGTCACAACTCTGCCGCAGCCGCTTGCAGAGCTCGACGCCGTTGATGTCGGGAAGCCCGATATCGAGAATGGCCAGGGCGAAGGCCCCGGACTGGAGCAGGGGGACCGATTCCTCCCCGGAGTGGAGGGTGCGTGTCTCGAACCCGTCCGTCTCCAGCGCATAGCTGATCGCATCGGCGATTGCGGGCTCATCCTCGACAATCAATATCTTCGGCTTTGCCATCCCCGTCCTCCTTCATCCCCGCCATCTTGCCACAAGCGCAGCGGCCGCGCCAGACCGGCTTGGTCCAACGCAGCCGCCATCGTCTGGAAGAGGTTGCCTCAGCGGGTATCGGCGGAACCGGCGTACCAGTCGATCCCTCGGGTCAGGTACATGATCGCCGCGAGGACCAGGAAGAGGCCTGCGCCCCCCATCAGCAGGGAGTAGTCCTCGAGATTGATCAGTACGTACATGTAGCCGTAGAGCCCGGCGAGGATCGCCGCGACGATCCCTCCCATCCGCCGGCTCTTCAGCACGCTGACGGCATAGCTGGCGATCACCGCCATGGTTGCGAAGGTGGCGATGAGGTAGGCCCAGGCGAAGGTGAGATGTTCCGAGATCGAAATCAGCAGCACGTAGAAGAGCACCAGGGCAAAACCGATCAGCAGGTATTGCACCGGATGGATGCGCTTGCGGTTCAGGATCTCCGAGATGAAAAAGGCACTGAAGGTAAATCCGATGAACATGATGGCGTACTTGGCCGTGCGGGTCGACTGCTGGTAGATGTCGGCCGGGATGATGAAGCTCACGCCGAAGGCATGCTCCTCCAGGTTGATGGTCCGGTTGTTCCAGACCTGGGGCAGGTCGCGGTTGAAATGCAGCACCTTCCAGTGGGCCCGGAAGCCGCTCTCCGAGATCTCCCGCTCGACGGGGAGGAAGCTCCCGTTGAAGCTCGGCGAGCTCCAGGGGGAGCTCATCGCCACCCGCGTCTCCTTGCCCACCGGCACGAAGCGGAGCTGGCCGTTGCCGTTGAGATCGATGCCGAAGTCGAAGGTCAGCTCCCTGAGGGCCCTCAGCCCCGCCAAAGGCGCGCCGACACTGCTGGAGACGACGCTCCCCTGGAATCCCGGGTTCATTTCCAGGGGCTGGCCGTTCACCTTCGCCGCCATCGCCTCCCTGATTCCCTTCATGTCCGAGATGCCGAGGAGGATGGTGGCCTTGTTGAAAAGGATATTGTCTGCGGAGATGCCGCTCTGCTGGATCAGGTCGAGATCGAAGCGCCCCTGCAACCGGATTTTCGAGGAGTAGACGACCGCCTCGTAGATCCCCCGGTAGCGGGTGCTCGGATCGACCTCGGCCGTCACGTCGAGACGCTCCGGCAGCAGGTAGAGGTCTCTGCGGTTGACGATGGTGCGCCCTTTCGAGTCGACGACCTTCTCCAGGTAGGGGATCATCACCACCGGCCCGGTCACCGTCTGCTCGAGCCCCCATTTCCCGCCGACCTCCCGGGTGACCTCGGTGTTGCGCCACTCCCGTTCGTTGATCACCCCTTCGATCATGGAAGCCGGGATCAGCAGCAGCAGGGCCAGCACGCCGATGATCACCATCTTGGTGCTGACGGCATTTCTCTCCCAGAACTTTCGTCCACCCTTCTCTTCGCTCATGACAACGCCTCCTGACTGTGAATGAGAGTTCCTCTCCGAAACCATGGGACGGAGTCTGAGGGAGAAAAGCGAAGGGAATTTGAAGGGAGGATGAAAAGTGCGTGAAATCTGCGGCAATCGTTGGGGGGATCGGCATTGGGTCCGGTCCTGCCGTAACACATTGCCTCTTCCCACCGTCGAATCATGCGGCCGGCGGTGTGGGCACCAACTTGGGGCACATTTCAGGTATTCCTGAGGGCAGAGTCCGCTTTAACATGCGCTTGGAAGGGGGCTTCGGTCTGCGCTCTCTTCTGCCCGTCCCGGGTTGCATTGTAAGACCTGGCACCGGTCTGGTTGGGCGAACAGGCATACAAGGTCCAGGGGAGCGGGCACCGCGCCTCAATCGACGGAAATCTTGTCAGGCGCTGGTGGGTGGCAGAAAAGGCTCTGGCGGTCATGCCCTGGTTTGATATATCCAATCACTAGTGTCCGGACATCGTGGCAAAGTATCTCCGTAACCTTTTGATATTTGTCTGCTGTTCTGGAATGTCGTCAGTCTGATGCCCGAATACAATCCGCCCCGGGAGGAACACTGGCTGACCTGACCGAGCCGCCAGATCCTCGCCCCGCCCGCCCGGCTGCTCAGGGAGAGGCTCAAGAAGCAGGCGGCGACGAGTCTGAAGAAATTGATTGGGAAAAGGCAATTTTGGCGAGAGTGTTCGTGGTTAGTAGTGCCGATTAGATTTTGCTGAAAAAAGATCAAGAACAGCCAAGAAAGAACGCCTACGGACCGATAAGGGACCGTAGGCGTTCTTGTTGCTAGTTTGGCTTTTGTGTCTGAGGGGAAGTCTTGTCAAAATTGATTTACGGCATGCAAGATATGACCCTTCAGTTTTTGGTGTCTCAGGGATTGACCAAGGCCAAGAATATATCTTCAAAACCGTTGGTGTCTCCACTGACGAGATTGGTCGCATGCGATAAAAAGGCAACGTACTTGCCGTCCGCACTGATAACCGGATATACGCTATCGTCGTTGCCCTCGCCAAGAGAGCCACTCACGCGGCGGGTTGTCCCTAATTGGCGGTCATGGATGAAGATGTCACGAACATTGTTTGTATCAAAAGGCACCAGGTTGGTCGCATCAGCGAAGAAGGCGACGAATCTGCCGTCGGCGCTGAGGGTGGGTGCGTAGCTGTTCATATCCCCCTGGAAGCCACTCGAGTCTAGGCTTGCCCTGGTGGTGGTTCCGGTCAGAAGGTTATGAACATAGGCGTCATATCGGCTATTGGTGTCCTCTGTCACCAGCGCCGAGGCACTTGCAAAGGCCACATGGGTTCCGTCAGCGCTCATAGACGAAAAGGCACTTGGCTGATTTCCCTGGACGCCGTTGGAGTCCACACTGATACGGATGGTTGTGCCCGTCAAGGTGTCGTGGACAAAGCTGTCTTCTTGGCCATTAGTGTCCCCAGTGACAAGATTGGAGGCGAAAGATTGAAAGGCCACGTATCTGCCATCTCCGCTGAGTGAGGGCAAGTAGCTATCGCTGTTGCCGAGGCTTCCATCGGTGTGGCGGCTGGCCAGAAGGGTTGCTCCGGTTTGACGATCATGAACAAAGACGTCGGCTCTCCCGTTGGTATCACTGGTCACCAGATTGGAAGCGTCTGATTTGAAGGCCACGTACCTGCCGTCAGCGCTGATCGCCGTAAAGGTGCTTTCCGCATTGCCCTGGGCTCCTGCGGAATCGACGCTCACTCGCGATGTCGTGCCGGTCTGGCGGTCATGGACAAAGATGTCACGCACGCCGTTGGTGTCGCCTGGCACAAGGTTTGTCGCGAAGGAGTGAAATGCGACAAATCGGCCGTCAGCACTAATGGAGGGCCAGTAGCTGGCACCATTTCCCTCGGTGCCGCTGGAATCAACACTGATGCGAGCGGTTGTCTTAGCAATGGCGTCGTGTACGAAGACATCAATTGTATTGTTGGTATCTGAGTCTACGAGGGTGGAGGATAGGGAGTTGAACGCCACGTACCTGCCCTCAGCGCTCATCGAAAGGGACATGACATAGTTGTCGCCTTGACTTCCGTCCGAGTGGACGCTCACGCGGGATATGCCAAAAGGGCCACAAGATACAAGGATGTTTGTGATATTGCCGTATGCCACCCCGGTGCCGTTTTGAACGGTACAGACCTGATCAGTCGGCTGCCTGGATATGGTTACTTCATATTTGGTTCCTGCAGAAACAGGCAGGGCAAAAGTGAAAGGTCCTTCGAAGACTCCAGAAGAATTGAGTGTGATCTCGTCATTAAGGTTGTTGGCAAGAGTAAGAATCCCCCTGAGGTTGCTCACTGTCCCGCCTACTGTATAGTCTGAGTCATTGTAGTAATCATCGTCGCTACAGCTTGTGATCGTAATCGAAAATAAAGCAAGAAGTAAAAATGTTAAGAAATTGGTGATAGACCTTGGCATTTTAACCCTCCTTTTTGCGGTAAGGAGCATCATGTTGGGACTCAACAGATGCCGTGTGAAAGAATAGAAAGAAATCAAAACGAACCACAGTGGGGGTGTGCGTCAAATTCATGACTTTTTCGAAGGCAATCGCCCTGGTGTGTCAATATGTCGTCATTGTCTGCTGTGTGGCCGATATCTGGATCAACTCCAGGCTCAGTTACAATAGCGGATTGCTTGCACGCATCCTGCTGTTGGGCTCAAAAGCAAGTAACGCGCCACTAGTTGGTAGGGGCTCCAGGAAAAGAATCGCTGCAGAATTATGACCTAAGGATGTGGCTGGTATGAGATGAAGGGAAGTGCAGAGGTCGGGAAAACTATTTCTGGTGGGGCAAACGGCTCGGAATAGACAGCTGAGGGTGCACTCATCCCACCGGTCGCCCCGTAGAAGCCCCTGGGAAATCCCAGGATCGAAGATGGCATTTTCTTCTGAATGACCACCGAAAAGTACAAACGAAAAAATGCCTATGGGCCGTAGGGGAACCGTAGGCGTTCTTGTTTATGTGGTTGGACTTCGTATTCGGGAACGAAAGCCTTGTGACGCTTAAGGAGTAAAATGGTCGGGGCGAGAGGATTTGGGTCTTCGCTGTCTGCTCCAGAAGTCGACAAAAAATCTGCCCCCCTTTTTTTTCCTCTCCTTTCTGACAAACAGAAAAGGCCACCCCTTTCGAGGTGGCCTTTTCTGTGTTGACTAAAGGGCTTGAAGTGTCTCTGTCAGGAAAACTCCTCGAAAACGTCAGTGACAGGATCAGGCGAGATCGAAGCGGTCCAGGTTCATGACCTTGTCCCAGGCCGCTACAAAATCCCGCAGGAACTTCTCCTGGGAGTCCTTGCAGCCATAGACTTCCGCGAGGGCCCGGAGCTGGGAATTCGAACCGAAGATCAGATCGACCCGGGTGCCGGTCCACTTGAGTTCGCCGCTCTTGCGGTCGCGACCCTCGAAGATTCCGTCGTCCTTTGGGGCCGGCTTCCAGGTGGTCCCCATGTCGAGGAGGTTCACGAAGAAGTCGTTGGTCAGCGCCTCCGATCTCTTGGTGAAGACGCCGTGCTGCGACTGGTCAACGTTGGCGTTCAGGACGCGCAGGCCGCCGACCAGAACCGTCATCTCGGGCGCGGTCAGGGTCAGCAACTGGGCCCGGTCGACCAGCAGCTCCTCCGCCGATACGCTGAACTGGGTCTTGAGGTAGTTGCGGAATCCGTCCGCCTGCGGTTCGAGGACGGCGAAGGCCGCCGCGTCGGTCTGTTCCTGGGAGGCGTCGGTGCGTCCCGGCGCGAAGGGAACGGTCACGGGGTGGCCGGCCTTCTTCGCCGCCTGCTCGAGGGCCGCGCATCCCCCCAGAACGATCAGGTCGGCAAGCGATACCTGCTTCCCGCCCGACTGGGCGCTGTTGAACTCCTTCTGGA
>JBFHXN010000062.1:0-10136 GCA_041598955.1 Desulfuromonadales bacterium
GAGGCGCCTTTGGGGGACCTGCTTCAGGCCGATGCCGAAGTCTGCCTGCTGGCCGTTGCCACGGAGCGCCGGCGCCGGCGCCTTCTGGGAGTCGGGGGGGCTCTGGCCTGCTGTCTGGTCCTTGCGGGAGGCTACCTTGCCCTTTCCCGCCGCGGTGCACCGGAGAGCGGGGTCAAGGTCCGGAGGGTCCTCCCTGGTTTCGCCGCACCGGGCAGCGTCATTCCGGTGCAGGTGCGGGTGGAATCGGAAGGCAATCTCAAGGGGTTCATTATCCGGGAGCACTTCCCTGCAGGGTGGAAGCTTATCGAGGCGACCCCTCCGGCATCGAGCCTCGACAATGAGGAGGGGATGGCGCGCTGGATCATCAAGGCCGGCGAAGGGCGTGACGTGATCGGCTATCTGGTCCGGGTTTCCTCCGAGGCTCCCCTTGAGTCTCGAGGGGCGTTCACTGGAGAGGCAATTGTCAACCCCGACGGAGGCAATCGTTCTGCGGAGGTGACGGGAGATCTCCAAGTCGCCATTGCACCCTATCACTGGGCCGATCTCGATGGCGACCAGCGGGTGGACGACAGTGAAATGCTCCAGGCTTCCAACACCGTCGACGAGATGACCGGTGTCCATCTCGACTGGGATCTCCTGGAGAAGATCTGGGATGCGGGGGCCTACAAATGGAGCCCCGAACTGATGCGCTTTACCCCTCTTCGTCATGCTCCGTCAGGCGAGGAGTCCGTCCGCTGACGGTCTCTCTTCCTGCGGCCCTCCCCTGGCAGGGGTCCCGATGACACTCTCCCTGGGCAAGAAGCTCTTTCTCTACACCAGCGTCACCGTGGTGCTTCTGCTTCTGGCCACCTTTCTGGTTCTGGAGCGCAGCCAGTCCCGGCAGTGGGAGGAGTACCTACGCTCCCAGAGCATCTCCTTCGCCCGGTTCGCAACTCCAGAGTTGCTCAAGCTTTTTCGAGGCTCTTTCCCCCCTCCCCGGGACGCAGACCTCTCCGCCGTCTTTGATTTTCTGGGCTTCAACCGCGATCTCATCGAATTCTCACTCGTCTCCCCCGGTGGGCGGCTTCTTTTCAGATCTCCCCGCTTCCCCGACTTCATCGACCTCTCCTTGCCTTCGGAGGCTCTCCCCGATGCCGGGGATCGGTTGCGGACCCCCCGCGTGACTGCGCAGACCTTCGAATTCCCAGGGGGTGGGCGCGTTCTCGATCTCATCGCCCCCGCCTTCGGCCCCACTGGAGAACATGTCCTCTCGGTGAGATACCTCATCTCCTATGATTCGGTCGATGAGCGTCTCGTGGGAGTGCGCAACCACTTTTTCCGGCTCGGCGTCATCGCCGTCTGTGTCTCTCTGTTGCTGGTGGCCCTGGTCGCAAGAAAGGTGACCCAGCCCATCAAGGTTCTGACCCGGGTGGCAAGGGGCATCGCCCGGGGGGAGTCGGTTGAGCAGATCAGCGCCCGGGGAGGGGATGAACTCGCGACCCTGGCGCTGGCCTTTAACGAGATGACCGAGAGCCTCGCCCGCCACAGGCGACAACTGACAGAGAAGAATGTGGCCCTGCAGGAGGCCAACCTCGAGCTTCTTCAGGTGCAGGAACAGCTGATCAGGGCCGAGCGCCTGGCTGCCATCGGTCAACTGGCCGCCGGCGTCTCCCATGAGATCGACAATCCCGTGGGGATCATCCTCGGTTACGCCGAACTGCTCCTGGAGGATATGGAGGAAGGCGATCCGCGCCGGGAGGACCTCCTGGCCATCATCGAGGAGTGCAGACGGTGCCGGCGAATCACCGGGGGGCTTCTCGGGCTGGCCCGGACGGAGGCCCAAAGGCGCGAGCCGGTCGATCTGGCGGCCCTTCTCGAGGAGACACTGGCCTCGCTGCGCCCCCAGAAGCTCTTCCGCCGACTCTCCCTGGTGGTTCGCGTGGAGGGGGCCCCGGCGCTGGTCTATGGAGATGTCGGGCAAATCCGGCAGGTGCTTATCAACCTGCTGCTCAATGCCGCCCAGGCGACCGGAGGTCAAGGAGAGGTGAAGCTGACCCTCGTGGGGAAAAAGGAAGATGTGATTCTTGAGGTCGCAGATAGCGGCCCGGGGATTCCAGAAGCCCTTAGGGAGAAGATCTTCGACCCTTTCTTCACCACCAAGGGCAAAGGGGAGGGAACGGGGTTGGGCCTGACCGTTTGTCGCAAGCTGGTTGAAGATCACGGCGGACGCCTGAGCGCCGATGTCGCCGAGACGGGTGGAGGCCTTCTGAGGCTGAGCCTTCCCCGGAATTTAGACGAAAAATACTTTGACAAGTTTCGGGACGATTCTTTAGGATAAACCGACTTTTACCCCCGAGGATGCGCCGGACCCATGCAGAAAGCTCTCGCCCTGCTTCATGACGACCTGGCCCGCGTCGAGGACCTGTTCGCCGTCAACCTCGCCTCCGACGTTCCGCTGATCCGCAAGGTCGGCGAATATATCCTGTCGAGCGGCGGCAAGCGGCTGCGCCCCATGCTCCTGCTCCTTTCGGCCCGCCTGGCGGGTTTCCGGGGAGGGCATGACGCGGCCCTGGCCAGCGTGGTCGAGTTTATCCACACCGCCACCCTTCTCCACGACGACGTGGTCGACAGCGCGGTGCTGAGGCGCGGCAATGCTTCGGCCAACTCGGTCTGGGGGAACGAGGCCTCCGTTTTGGTCGGCGATTTTCTCTTCGCCAAATCCTTTTCCCTCATGGTGGGGCAGGGGGACCTGAGGGTTCTGGAGGTTCTCTCCGACGCCACGACCCGCATGGCCGAGGGGGAGGTGCTGCAGCTGATCAGCACCTGCGACCTCGATCTCGACGAGGAGCGATACATTCAGGTGGTTCGGAACAAGACGGCCATCCTGATCGCAGCCGCCTGCCAGGTGGGGGGGATTCTCGGAGGTGTTCCCCCCGAGAAGGAGGAGAGCCTCAGGGAGTTCGGCATGGAGTTGGGGATCGCCTTTCAGTTCCTGGACGATGCCCTCGACTACGTGGCCGATCAGGAGGAGTTCGGAAAGGCCCGCGGCCACGACCTGGAGGAAGGGAAGATGACCCTTCCTCTCATCCATGCTCTGCGCCGGTGTACCGCCGAAGAAAGGGCTCGCGTCGAGGCCATCGTGGAGTCCGAGGAACTGACCGCCGCCGCCCTCGAGGAAGTCTGCGTCATCATCGATCGCTATGACGGCATCGGACACACCCGCCTCCGGGCCTCGGAATTGGTGGAACGGGCCAAGGAGCACCTGGCTTCCTTCCCTGACGGGCCCGAGAAGGAGGCCTTGTGCGAGCTGGCCGATTACGCCGTCAACCGTCGCAAGTAGGGAACGGTTTCCCGGTGATTTGACCGGATGCCATTCAGTAAAAAAGCCCGCCGGTTCCTCCGGGGGGCTTTTTTGTGGGCGGCTTCGATCTGTCTGAAGCCCCTTCGGGCCTGTATGAGGAGATCTGCGGGATGCTTGGCCCGGTTATTGCTCCCATGGTCGTATGAGGTGCCGGACATTGGTCCGGACTCATGGCCCTGAGGACCCTGCCCGGGAGGGAGAGATGGACGTGGAGAAGATGGTTCACCGGTGCCGCCTGCAGGTCGCCGGAGAGGATTACGAGGTTCTGGTCTTTCTGCGGGCCGACGGTCGGCATATCGCCAAGACCTTTTTCACGGCCGCCGACGTGATCATCAACGACGGCACCTCCCTCGACGAGGCCTTGCAGAAACACCAGCGCCTTCTCCCCCTGGCCGTCGATTCCCGGCGCCTGACCCGGGACTATCACCCCGGGCGCCCCCAGGCCGACAACTGACCTCTCCACCCCCCCCGCCGCTTCTTCCGGGCGGCTTGGGTCGATCACCCCTGCCTGCTATAATCTCCCCATGTTTCGTCCCAGCCTTCACAAGAAGGTGCTGGGGGCCTTTCTGGTTCTGGCCCTGGTTCCCCTGGCACTGCTCACCTTCTATTCCAGTCGCCACCTGAGCGATCTGGAGCATTTCCTGCGTGACAGCGCCACCCAAGCCCTCGATGCCCAGGCATCACGGGCCCTTGAACTTCGGGCCGTGATGGTGGCTGATGAGATATCCCGTTTCCTTGTCGCGGTGGAGGCGGACCTTCGGGACCTGGCCCTCCTCCCCAGGGAGCCTGAAGCGTATCTGAGCTTCAGCCTCAACCATCGGCAAGAGATCTGGTTCCGGGCGGGAACCAACGCCGACCCGGTCGAACTCCGGGAACAGGTCCTCCAGTACCGGGAAATCGCTTTCATCGCCCCCTCGGGTCGCGAACGGATCCGCATCGTCGGCGGCGGCGTCTCCTCAGACCTGCGCGATCTCTCAAGCCCCGCCAACACGACTTACCTCACGGAGGATTATTTCCGGCAGGCCACTCGGCTGCCCTCGGGGGCCATCCACATCACCCCCGTGACGGGATGGCACGTCAGCAAAACAGAGCAGCTGGGCAAGGCTTCCTCCCCTCTGGAGGCCGTGGAGGGGGTCAAATACGATGGGGTGATCCGTTTTTCCGCCCCTCTTCGGGATGCCGGCGGGCGACTCGAGGGGGTCCTGGTCCTCTCCCTGGATCATCGGCATCTGATGGAGTTCACTCAGCACCTGACCCCCACCGACGAGCGTTTTGTCGTCTTCCCCTCCTATGCCAGCGGCAACTACGCCTTTCTCTTCGATCGGGAGGGGTGGATGATCGCCCACCCCAAGTTGTGGGACATCCGGGGCCTCGACCGTCAGGGGCGACTGGTCCCTCCCTACAGCAGTGACTCCCCCCCGGAGATGGTGGAGCAGGGCATCATCCCCTTCAATCTGCTCCACGCGGGCTTTATCCACCCCAACTACCCCGAAGTGGCGAAAGCGGTCCTTTCAGGGCGCTCCGGCGTGATGGACGTGACCAACGTGGGTGGTTCCCACAAGGTCATGGCCTACGCCCCCATCCGCTACTCCGGAGGGCCCTTTGCCGACGGGGGAATCTTCGGGGGAGTCACCATCGGGGCCGAGCTCTCCCAGTTTCACAGGCCGGCCCTGGCGATTTCCGAGGTCATCCGGCGGGAGATCACCCATTTTCTCTCCCGCTCCTGGCTGCTGATCTCCCTCACGGCCCTGATGGTGTTTCTGGCCGCCTGGACCCTCTCGCGCAGCATCACCCGGCCCCTCCTCCAGTTGATCGCCGGCACCAAGGAGATGGCCCGGGGGCATCTCGACACCCAGGTGGTGGTCAGCAGTCATGACGAAGTCGGAGCCCTGTCCCGCTCCTTCAACGCCATGGCCCGTGAACTGGAGGAGCGAAGGCAGGGGCTGCTGCAAACGCTTCAGGATCTGAGACGCTCCAGGCGGGAAATCTTGCGGGAGCGCAATTTCAAGGAGACGGTCTTCGAGAATATCGAAACCGGCATCCTCACCCTGGACAGCGAGGGGAGCGTCACCTCGTCCAATGGTCCGGCCCGCCGGATCCTCCATCTCGACCCCCAGGAGGGGACGGTGCCCCTGGAGGAATTGCTGCGCCCCTGGCCCGAGATTCTCCAGGTTCTGCCCGAGGGGATGGGCGAGGGGCGGGAGGATGTCTGGAGTCTCTACGTGCAGGCGGACAGGGAGGGGCGATCCCTGACCTTCCGCCTGGCTCTGCTTCCTTTGGCCTTCGGCGAGGAGGGTGGGCAGATCCTGACCGTGGAGGATCTCACCGAGCGGGTCAACATGCGACACCGGATGGAAAGGATGAACCGGCTGGCCTCCCTGGGACGGATGGCCGCAGGCATCGCCCACGAGGTGCGCAACCCCTTGACGGGCATCAGCCTGCTCCTCGACGAACTCCATGACCGGCTCCTGCAGCAGCCCGGAGACCAGAACCTGATCCGCCGGGCCCTGGAAGAAATCGAGCGCCTGGAGACCCTGGTCGGCGAGCTGCTCCACTTCGCCTCCCTTCCCCAGACCCGATTGGCGCCGGGGGACGTCGGAGAGGTTCTGGAGGAAACGCTCTTTCTGTTCCGCAAGCGCTGCGAAAAGCAGGGGGTGGTCCGTCAGGAGGAGATCGCCGAAGGGCTCCCTTTGATCCCCATCGACGGGGCGAAACTCAAGCAGGCTTTTCTCAACCTGTTGACCAATGCCCTCGAGGCGATGCCCCGGGGGGGGAGTCTGGAGGTTTCAGTCCGGCTGGAAAGGGACGAAATGAGGATCTCCTTTCGAGACACCGGGGAGGGGATTCCCGCGGAGCGAATCCCCCTGGTCTTCGAGCCCTTTTATACGAGCAAGGCCGGCGGGACAGGGCTCGGACTTGCCGTGACCCATAACATCGCCTCCGAACATGGCGGCAGGATCGAAGTGCAGAGCAGCCCTGGCGAGGGGGCGACCTTCGTCCTCCATCTTCCTCTTCCCCCGGGGGCCCGGAACCTCTGAGAGGGGTCAGGTTCTCTCCCCTGCAGCCCCTGGCGAAAATTCACCACTTTTCCGTTGCGCCCCGCCCCCCGAGGGCCTACCATGGATTTTTTCTCCGACTCTGCCCCCCCCCTTGGGGCTCGGGTGATCTCCCCTCTGGAGCCGTCATGGAAAAAATTCTCATCGTCGACGACGAAGCCTTTATCCGCGAGAACCTCGAGCGCATCCTGAGGGAGGACGGTTACCAGCCCGCCTCCACCGATAGCGCCGAAAGAGCCCTTCAACTTGTGGTCGAGGAGGAGATCGACCTGGTGCTGCTCGACCTCAACCTCGGCGGGGCCAGCGGCCTCGACGTGCTGCGCAGCCTGAGGGAGGTCGACCCGCAGGTTCTGGTCATCATCATCACCGGCTACGGCACCGTGGAAACCGCCGTCGATGCCCTGAAACAAGGGGCCTACGACTACATCAAAAAGCCCTTCAAGGCCGACGCCATACGCCTCATCGTCAAGCTCGCCCTGGAGACCCAGAGCCTGCGCCGGGAGGTCCGGCAGCTGCGCCGGGAAGGGAAGGGGCCCCTCGATTCGGCGGACATGATCGGCAACAGCCCCCAGCTGCACCAGGTCTTCCGGCAGATCCGCGAGGTTGCCAAGCACGAGACGGCCACCGTCCTCATTACCGGCGAGAGCGGCACCGGAAAGGAACTGGTGGCCCGGGCCCTCCACAACCTCTCCCTGCGCAAGGAGCGCCCCTTCATCGAGATCAACTGCGGCACGCTCCCCTTCAACCTTCTCGAGACCGAACTCTTCGGACACGAAAGGGGGGCCTTTACCGATGCCCGCAACCGAAAGATCGGGCTCTTCGAGGAGTCCAACGGGGGGACCATTTTCCTGGACGAGATCGGTGAGATGGACATGAACCTGCAGGTCAAGCTGCTGCGGGTGCTCGAAGACCGAAAGATCCGCCGTCTGGGAGGGGTGCGCACCATCGACATCGACGTGCGGGTGGTGGCCGCCACCAACCGCGACCTGCGCCAGGCCATCGAACAGAAGGCCTTTCGCGAGGATCTCTTCTACCGGCTCAACGTCTTTCCCATCCACCTTCCTCCTTTGCGGGAGCGAAGAGAAGACATCCCGCCGCTCCTCGACTACTTTCTCAAGCGCTTCTCCCGGGAGTTCAACAAGAAGATCCGGGAGGTCTCCCGGGAGGCTCTCGACCTGCTGATGCGCTACCACTGGCCCGGCAACGTGCGGGAGCTGCGCAACGTGGTGGAACGGATCTGCATCATGCACAGCGCCGAAGTCATCCGGCCCGATTTCCTTCCCCGGGAGATCTGGGGAGAGGGGCCCCGCAGGGAGGTCCCCTTCGCCTTCGAGTTCCCCCCCGAGGGGGTCTACCTCGACGACGTGGTGGGGGAGGTGGAGAAGGATCTCATCGGCAAGGCCGTGGCCATCACCGGCGGCAACGTGGCCAAGACGGCGCGTCTATTGAACATCCCCCGGGGAACCCTGCGCTACAAGCTCGAAAAGTACGGTCTGGGTGGCGATTAGCGGCCTGAGGCGGAATTTGGCCAGGAGCCCATTCGAGGGCCCCTGGTGCTCGGGGGGAGGCATTATTTTCTGATCCGGTGGCCGAATTCCGTCGAATCCGCTCATCCTTTTCGCCCTTCATTTTTTCGAACGTTATTTCGAAAACCACCTCGACATCTCTATTAATCCCCTGATTCTCAATGGGATTTTCCCTTCCCTCCGCCTTCACCTTTCTCTCTTGAGGCTCATTGGCATCGCCATTGCTGATAATAAAATGGCGTATCGCCAGGACGAACTATTTCGGTTCGCCCTCGTCCCCCCTCGAGGAGAAAGCAAGATATGGCAACCGTTCTGTGGAACCGTCTCTGGGAATGGCATGACCAGGTCAGGCAACTGGTACTCTTTCGCCCCTCGGCCCTGCTGAAGGAGTTGCGGAAGCGAGACATCCTCTTCAGCGAAAGCCGGCAGGAGCAGGATGTCGACCTCGCGGATGAAATATCGGAAGCCCCCGCCGAGCATGCCCAGCGGCTGAAGGCCTCCCCCGGAGGGGTGGAGGAGGGAGAGCCGCGGGAATATACAAGCCGTCAGCGCATCGGGCTCATCCTGGGGCCCCTCCTTTTTGTGGTTATGCTTGCGGTCCCCTCCCCCGCAGGCATGGAGCCCGCGGCCCAGAAGATGGCAGCCGTCGCTCTGCTGATGGCTACATGGTGGATGTGCGAATCGATCCCCATTCCCGCCACGAGTCTTCTGCCCATCCCTCTCTTTCCAATGCTTGGGGTTCTCGACACCAAGAAGGCGACGGCCCCCTACGCCAACCATCTCATCTTCCTCTTCATGGGGGGCTTCCTCATCGCCCTTTCCATGCAGCGCTGGAACCTGCACCGTCGCATCGCCATGAACATCGTCAAGGTGGTGGGTTTCTCTCCCGGTCGGCTCATCCTCGGTTTCATGATCGCCACCGCCGCCATTTCCGCCTTTGTTTCCAACACCGCCACCGCCGTCATGATGATGCCCATCGGACTGGCCATCATCGCCCACGTTGTGGAGGAGGGAAAAAAGGAGGGGCTCGACAGGACCATCGACTTCTCCCCGGAGAAGTTCGCCTTCGGCCTCAACCTCATGCTGGGGATCGCCTATGCCTCGTCCATCGGAGGCCTGGCGACCCTCATCGGAACGCCGCCCAACACCCTGCTGGCCGGCTACCTCCAGAAGACCTACGGGGTGGAGATCACCTTCGTCAAGTGGCTTCTGGTGGGCGTGCCCCTGACGGTGATCCTTCTGCCCCTCTGCTGGCTCTGGTTGACCCGTTTCGCCAACCCCATGGAGCTCAAGAAAGTTCCCGGCGGTAAGGAGCTGATCGAGGAGGAACTCCGCAGGATGGGGGGCATGGGGGCTGGTGAGCGCTGGACGGCCCTGGTTTTCGCCCTGACCGCCCTCGGGTGGATTTTCCAGAAGCAGATCGAGTTCATCTTCCCCGACCCCAAGATGGTAACTGATTCGGCTATCGCCATGGCCGGGGCAATATTGCTCTTTTTGATCCCTGTCAGCTTCAAGAAGAACGAATGGGTGATGAACTGGCATTGGGCGGCAAAAATGCCCTGGGGGGTTCTGATTCTCTTCGGGGGAGGGCTCGCCCTCGCCGACGGTTTCAAGGAGACCAGGCTCGCCGACTGGATCGGGGGGCAGATGGGCCTGCTGCAGAATGCCCCGATGCTGGTCATGGTCCTGGCCGTCACCACCTTGGTCATCTTCCTCACCGAGCTGACCAGCAACACGGCCACCGCCGCCATGATCATGCCGGTCCTCTCGGCCGTTGCCATCGGAATGGGGCAAAATCCCATGCTTCTGCTGGTGCCTGCGGCGGTCGCAGCCTCCCTGGCCTTCATGCTCCCCGTGGGAACCCCCCCCAACGCCATCGTTTTCGGGTCGGGATACGTCACCATTCCCCAGATGGCCCGAAGCGGTTTCGGGTTGAACCTCATCGGCATCGTGGTGATCGTTCTGGTCACCTTCACCCTGGCTATGCCTCTCTTCGATATCGCCCTTGGTCAGCTACCCTCCTGGGCCCTGGGGTCTGGCAAGTAAACAGCAGAGGCCGCCTTGGCCGGGTGAGGCTCTCGTCCCCTTGAGAGGGCTGATCCGGAAATCTTCTGCCCCGCCCCTCAAGGGGCGGGGTTTTTTCGGTCCCGAGCCATTAATGGCGGATATTGGCCACCAATGCCACCGGTGGTCGAACCTCAAAGAGATGGAACA
>JBFHXN010000063.1:0-10091 GCA_041598955.1 Desulfuromonadales bacterium
CCCCCCATCTGTTCAACGGTTCCCTTCCGCTGGGTGCAGCAGACCGTCGCCAAGGGAATCGAGCAGGGGGAGGTTCGGGAGGGAGACTATTTCCTGTCGTCCGTCTCCTTTACCGGCGTGATTCTGCGGGCCGTGCAGCTGCGTCTGGAGGGGATGATCCAGACCCCCTTCTCCGAATCCTCCGGGGAGCTCATCGCCAATGCCTGGGCTTCCATCAAAGCCTAGGGGCGCAAGGGTCCGGTGAGGACAATTTCATGGCCGTGACCTAACCGATTCCTCTTGCGGCCCGATTGTTTTTTCGGTATAAAGAAACCATTATTTATTTAAGTTAAGAAAAACAGCATTTTGTATACGCCATAGAACGAACGTTCTTTTCATTAGTTCTGTCACTTCTGGTCCCCCCCCCGACGGGTTCCCGCCGGGGAGGTTTACACTTACTCAATTCTTCCGGTCGCCGATGAATGGAGGCGACACCTGCACGGGAAAGGAGGTGCCCTCAAAAGCGCCTGAGGCAGTGGTTGAGACTAGGTATCTGTCACACTCATTTCATCCAAGGAGGCATCCGATGAAGAAAGGCTTTTCCTGGTTGAGCCGAACCCGGCTCCTCGCGCTGGTGGGGCTCGCCCTCGCCGCGTCCCTCGTGCTCGGCGGCTGCGGCGGGTCGGACAGCTACGATACGCCGACCACCGCACCTCGCCTGACGGCAACACCCAACGCCCTCATCGAGCCGGAGACCCTCAAGGCATGGTTTGACATGGGTCTGGTCAACGCGCCAGAAGCCGGCTCGGAGAAAGTCGTGATTCTCACCGTAAACTCCCAGGCCAACTACCTGCTCAACCACATCCCTGGCGCCCAGGTCTGGGACCAAGCGGGTACCGTGGGCGAGCCCCCTCTCAGCCAAACCCGGACCGAGGCCCTTGCCGCCATCGGCTCCATGGTCCCCGATGGCGCCGCCATGGATTCACTCTTCCGGAGCCGGGGGATCGACGGCAACACCACCATCGTCCTGACCAACTACACCGGCCAGAACGTGATGAACCCCTCCCGGGCCTATTTCGTCCTGCGTTACTGGGGCTTTCCTAAGGGGCAGATCAAGGTCCTCAACGGTGGCGACAGTGCCTGGGCGGCGGCCAATTCGGCAAACAGCTGGGGGTTGCCTTTGACAGCGGCGGTGCCCGTTATTCAACCCACCACCTTTAGTGTTCGGGACAACGGCGTGTTCTGCCCCGAACTCCGTCTCTCCTACAGCGAGATGCTTCAGGAGGTGGACCGCAACCTGAGCAATCCCGCCACGGTGAAGTACATCCTCGACGCCCGAGGTGGTACAGACTACACCAGCACCACCGTCGGGGCTGGCTACTCCTTCCAGGGGTACATGGCCAACGCCATAAATGACAGTCACACCAACTATTATTTGGGAACGGGCTTCAAGCCTCTCGGAGCTGAAGACGGAACCACCCCGGGGTCCCTCTACGAGTACCTGAAGGTCACGCTGGGGGTCGACAACGACCGCCCCTTCATCACTTACTGTGTCAGCGGCTTCAGGGCCTCGGTTCCCTATTTTGTCCTCGACGGCATCCTAGGGTGGGACGTGGCCCTGTATGATGGCTCCTGGCAGCAGTGGGCCAAGTACGGCGACCGTACCGACGTGGCTCCCCCCAACGGCGCCTGGCGCACCGACAATGCCCGTTCGGTCATCAACAGCGCTCTTCCCGTCTCGAACAGCAACCTGGTGATCGACCCGCTCAACAACCTCTTCTTCCTGAGCACCGGGGACCCGAGGGCCAACCAGATCGAGGAGGCCGACGCCCTCTACATGCTTCCGGTCATCACTACCCCCACCGGCGGAAGCAGTGGCGGCGGGTCTTCGAGCGGCTGCTGAGCGGGTGTCCTGCGACTGAGCATTTCATATCTTCATAAGGAGCAAATATCGTGAATATCCGCAATCTTCTGGTTTCGATGATCGGGCTGAGCCTGGTGGCCGCTCCGGCTTTCGCCGGACCGGTCTGGAAATTCGGGCCTGACGAGCAGGCCCAGATGAAGCTCGATTACAAGGGTCAGTTCCAGCTGCTGACCCGCGACACGGGCTCCGAGGCCGATGGCGATGGGAACACCCAGGAGTTCAACTTCCGCCGCAACCGCCTGGCCCTGATGGGAGCCTACGGCGAGAACTTCGGGCTCTACGTGCAGACCGAGTTCGGGGAGGATACCAATATCCGGGCCCTTGATGTCTCCGACGGCGACGAGTCGGACTTCCGCATCCTCGACGCCGTGGCCCGCTTCAAGATCAGCGACGAGGTCAACGTCTGGGTCGGCAAGTTCAAGTACGGCTTTACCCGCGAGAACCTGGAGTCCTGCGAGGATCCCCTGACCCTCGATCGCTCCCTCTTCATCCGGGCCCCCTATGTCTCCACCCGCGACAAGGGGGTGTCGGTCTGGGGCAACCTCGCCGACGGCCTGGTGCAGTACCGCGTCGACGCCATGAACGGCCGCAACGATTCGGAGTCTTCTCCCGAGAGCAAGTTCCGCTACAGCGCCCGCGCCCACGTCTCTCTGCTCGATGCCGAGACCGGCTACGGCTACAAGGGGACCTACATGGGGGAGAAGAAGGTGCTGACCATCGGCGCCGCCTACCAGGGTGAGGCTGAAGTGGCCTATTCCGACACCGTCGCCCAGACCGGCGCCGTCGACTACTCGGCATGGACGGCGGACCTCTTCTTCGAGTATCCCGTCGAGGGGGTCGGCACCGTCACCCTGAGCGGCGCCTACGCCGACTACGACCTCGACGATGCCTACCAGGGGGCCAACCCCGACGCGGGGGTTATCGACCTCAACGGAGAGAAGAACGGCTACTACGTCAAGGCCGGCTACATGCTCCCCAACATGCCCCTGCAGTTCTTCGGCCGCTACGAGAACTGGTCCTTCGCCCAGTTGAACACCATCATTGACCAGGAGATCGACTGGTACGGCGGCGGCCTCAACTACTACCTGCGCGGCCAGAACCTCAAGCTCACCCTCGAGGTGTCGAAGACCGAATTCGACCGGGAGGTGGCCTCCGTGCAGGAAGACTTCACCACCGGCATCCTTCAGCTCCAGGTGGTCTTCTAGGCCGGCGAAATTCCTCTAGACAAGGTTCCGCCCCCGCGAAAACGGGGGAGGAACCCCAACCCAGCACCAAGGAGAGAGATGATGAAAAAGACGATGATCCTCCTGCTCGCCGCCCTGATGACGGCCGGCGTCGCCTTCGCTTCCGGAAGCTCGATTCAGGGAAAAGTGACCGCCGTCGATGGTGACGTGGTGACCGTCGAAGTGGAAAAGGGCAAGGGCTCGATGGTGAAGGTCGGCGACAGCGTCGAAGTCGAAGTGAAAGAGCAGAAAAAGGCTCCCAAAAAGGGCGGCGACATGCTCCAGGGCTGCTGATTCCCTCAATATCCCCTCCCTTCCGGGCAATCCGGGGGAGGGGATTTCTTTTTCAGCGACCCCGGAAAACGTCCATCACCCCGATGCACCACTAGAGGATATTCCCCATGAAACGAATGCTTTTCGCCCGCCTGACCCTCCTGGCGGCCGCATGGGCCTTCGCCGGAGGCGCCGCAGCCGTTGCCGCGTCACCCGGAGGGCCCGAAGCGGGGATGATCGCGGCCAAGAAGGGCAAGGCCAAGACCATCGCCGAGCTGGTCGCCATGTACGATTCGAGCTCCTGCATCGAATGCCACCAGGATATTCATGACGACTGGGCCAAGTCGATTCACTCCCGGTCGATCTACGGCAGCGGACGCACCGCCGCCACCTTCCGCACCACCGTCGTCAACGGGCTTCAGGAGTGGCCCTTCTCCGGGGTCAAGGATCCCAAGGACGTCAAGGTGGAGCATCTGATGGGGTGCGCCAAGTGCCATCTGCCGCAACTGGCCGACGCCACCGACGCGGTGGCCAAGGAACTCGTCGGGAGCATCTACACCTGGCTCGACGCGGCCCGCTCGGGCAACGACAAGGTGCGCGACCGGGAGGAGGCCAAGCTCAAGAGCCTCAACATCAACTGCCTGGTCTGCCACAACCGCATGGCCATCACCCACAAGTGGACCGACGGCTATCCCCAGGCCGGAGTGGTCTACGGCTCCTCCGACGGCGAGCACCCCTCCAAGGCCTTCCCCGCCATGAAGAAGAGCCCCATCATGAGCGAGTCGATCCTCTGCGGCCAGTGCCACGGCCTGGGGCCCAACCTGGAGCTCGACAACCCGACCCAGTGCGCCACCCTCTACGGCAGCTACCTCTGGTCCTACACCGCCGAGGGGGGCCGGGAGACCTGCCAGGAGTGCCACATGCGCAAGAGCGGCCTGGGGCACAACATGCAGAGCTACCGCGACCCGGGCATGGCCAAGGCCGCTCTCGATTTCAAGGCCGAAGCCGACGGGCTCTACTGGCGCGACGGCAGCACCATCAAGCCCTACGTCTCGGTGGCGGTGGAGATGACCAACCGCGCCGGCCACGTCATCCCCGACGGCTGACCGACCCCCAACCGACTGGTTCTGTCGGTCAGCGCAAAAGACAAAAAAGGCAAAGAGGTGTTCAGCAAGGACAAGATCTACATGCCGGTTCCCCAGCAGTTTGCCCGAGGCGACCGCATGGGCCGGGGGCCCTACGAGAAGAGCGGGCTCATCGAGGAGACCAGCCTCCATCCCGGCAAGACGAAGAAGGAGCGTTTCGAGATCTTCTACCCCGAAGAGGTCAAGGATCTCGACGTGAGCGTCAAGCTCTGGTACCTCCCCTTCGGGAACAAGGAGTCCGACCCCTTCCTCTGGAGGGAGTTCAGCAAGACGGTGAGCATCAGCAAGGAAGGCAAGTGATCCGCTGCTGACTCTGTTTCATCCGTATCACCCGGCCGGCGGCGAGAGTCGCCGGCCCTTTTTATTCAACCGCCGGGCCCGATATGGTAGGATGGCGGCCATGGTCCCGCGTCCTCCCGGAACGCCACCCGGCCCGCTCCGGTTCCCCCCGAAGGTGTTCATGCCCCTGCTCTGGCTGTTTCTGCTTCTGTCGATGACCCTCCTGACCGGCTGCCACGACGCCCCGGTTCCCGACGCCGGCTGCATGGCCTGCCATCGGGGTCTGGAGCCCGCATCGGCGAGCCACACCGGCTGCGTCTCCTGCCATGGAGGTGACGGGGCCGCGGCGGAGAAGACGGCGGCCCACGCCTCGATGTTGGGTCCCCGAAACCCCGCCGACCCCGCCCACTGGGAAAAGAGCTGCGGCGCCTGCCATCCCCATCAGCTCGACCGGGTGCGGGGGAGCCTGATGTACACCAACACCGGGATGATCCGGAACATCCAGCAGAGCTGGGAGGGGGAAGACGGCCGGCTCTACGCCTCGGGGGAGGACGACCGGCTCTACGACGCCCGGGGGGAACCGCTCTCTCTGCAGGGGGTCGCCGAGCTGGACAACTTGGCCGGGGAGCTCTACCGCAAGTTCTGCTCCCTCTGCCACGTCCGGATCGAATCGACGGGGGCCTGGACGGCCAGCCACGCCTCGGGCTGCGCCGCCTGCCACTTTCCCTACAACGACAACGGCACCTATCAGGGGAACGATCCGACCATGCAGGGGAAGTGGCCTCACTCGGCCAGCCACCAGATGGCCTCCCTGCCGGGCAACGACGTCTGCTTCCGCTGTCACAACCGCAGCGGCCGCATCGCCCTCTCCTACCAGGGGCTCTACGACGGCAACAACGCGCTGGTTCCGACCCGCGACGGCATCCCCGGCCCCGAGCTGATCAGCGGCGCCCGCAGCGTCGTGAGCATCGACCCCGACATCCATCACGAAAAGGGGATGGACTGCATCGACTGCCACACCTCCCGGGACGTCATGGGGGACGGCTACGCCTATCGCAACCTCTACGAGCAGGTGGAGATCACCTGCGAGGACTGCCACGGCAGCCCCACCGAGCGCCCCAGGGCCCGGGCGGTGCTTCGGGAGAACGAGGCGCCCCTGCTGGAGAGCCGCAGCTATCCCCAGCCGGTGCGCTCAGGCATGAGCATGGTCCTCACCGCCAAGGAGCGCCCCTACAGCAACGTCTATCTCGAAGGGGAGAAGGTCCTCCTCCAGGGGAAGCGCAGCGGCAAGCTCCACCAGAGCAAGGTCGTCACGGGGACGCCGGAGCATACGGTGGAAGGCCACGAGCGCCTGGAGTGCCACAGCTGCCACAGCCGCACCGTGGTGCAGTGCTACGGCTGCCACACCCGCTACGACCGCAGCCAGCAGGGGATGGACTATATCAAGGGGCGGCCGACCCCCGGGCTCTTCAGCGAAGCCGAGGACTACCGCACCCTCTATCCCTTCCCCCTGGCCCTCGACCAGCAGGGGAGGATCGCCCCGGTGACCCCCGGCTGCCAGACCTTCGTCACCGTCATCGGGCCCGAGGGAGAGCCGGAGAAGAGCGGTTACGTCGCCCGCTACAAGGGGAAGAACCAGCTGCGTTTCGCCCCCATCTACTCCCACAACACGGGGAGCCGGGCCGTCGGCTGCACCGAGTGCCACGGCGATCCGGCCTTTCTCGGCTTCGGCCAGCACGTGGTCACAGGAGCCGATATCGAGGCGACCCTTCTGTGCGAGCGCTCCGACGACAAGCCCCTGGACGGGTTCCTGGTCCTGACCGAGGGGAAGGTGCGCGCCTTCTCCGTCATCACCCGGGAGCACTCCCGCGCCCTGAACGCCTCCGAGGTGAAGCGGGTCTGGAAGGTCAATCTCTGTCTCGCATGCCACCGGGATCCCAAGGACCCCATCTACCAGAAGAAACTCGACTATGCCAAGCTGGAAGAATGCCTGCGCCGCCCTGGGGTTCCTGCTCGCCCCTCTGCTGGCCCAGGCGGCCGATAACTGCACCGCCTGCCACCGGGTGACCGTCGCGGGGGCCCACGCCTCTCTTTCCTGCGGCGCCTGCCACGGCGACGACGGGGATCTCTCCACCGATCCCTCGGCGGCCGCCTCGGCTCAGAAGCGCTGCGGCGCCTGTCACGAGGGGCATGGGGGGGTCCTCTCCGGGCCCATGGCCCATCGGTCGGCGGAGAGGGCCTTCGCCGCCGAGGCCTTCGGGGGGAGCGACCCCCGGTTCTTCGAGAAGAGCTGCGCCTCCTGCCACCTCGGCTCCTGCGGCGACTGCCACGGGGAGGGCCATTCCCTCTCGCGCCCCTCCCCGGAGGCCTGCCACAGCTGCCACCGGGGATACTTCACCGGAGCCGACTACCTCGGCCGCGCCCCCCGGGAGGATCACCTGCGCTACCAGCGGGGGGGCTTCGTCGACGGCGAGGCCTACCTGAAGATGCTCCCCGACGTTCATTTCGAGGCGGGAATGAGTTGCGGGGCGTGTCACACCATGGCCAGCCTGGCGGCAGGGGAAAAGGCCGCCAAGGGATGCCGGGACTGTCACGAGCCGAGCGCCGCGGTGCAGGAGCATCGCATCGCCGCCCACCTGGAGAAGCTGGAGTGCTACGCCTGCCACTCGGCCTGGGGGGCCCAGGAGTACGGCACCTTTTTCATCCGCCATGAGCAGAGCCCCTCGGCGCAGCACTTCCGGGTCCGCTGGGCCTCGGGGAGCGAATATATCAAGAGCGGCTACCTCAAGCGCCAGGACCTCCCCCCCCTGGGGCTCAACGGGGCCGGCAGGGTCAGCCCCATCCGTCCCCAGTTCATCGTCTTCACCACCCATCTGCGGGAGGACAAGCCTGTGGGGGAGGAGAACCGTCTCCTCGCCGCCCGCTGGAAGGCCTTCTTTCCCCACACGGTGAGACGGGGGGCGCCCCTGTGCGGGGCCTGCCACGAAAACCCGAGGCGCTTTCTCCTCGAGCCGGAGAAGGACCGCATCTTTCTGCCCGAAAAGGACGGCCTCCTTCTCCCCTCCTTCTGGGACCGCCGGGGGCAGGAGCTCGCCGGGGGGGCATTTTATCCTCCCGGGCGTTTCACAGAGATCTCCGAAGGGAACCCGGCTTACCGCCGGGGCATGGTCGAGAAATGGAAAAAGCTGCTCGACAGCGTCGAACCCTCCTCAAGTCGCTGATCCTGGCCGCCGTGAGCCTGCCGCTCCTGGGGAAGTACCTCTCCCCCAAGGTGGCGTCCCGAAGGGTTCTGCTCGAGATCCCCAAGGGGGAGCTCCCCGCCGAGGGGGCCCTGGTCTACCGTGAGTCCCGGGTGGCGCTGCTGCGGCGGGAGGGGGAGGTCTACGCCCTCGACCTTCTCTGCACGCACCTGGGGTGCGTCGTCAACCTGACGCCGAGGGAGTTGGTCTGCCCCTGCCACGGGAGCAGTTTCGATCTCTCGGGAGAGGTGCTGCGGGGGCCGGCCGACAGACCCCTGCGCCGGCTTGCGGTGGAAGAGCTTGACCTGCACTGGAGGATTCTGGCATGAGGGGCGCGGACGATCCGTTCAAGGAGTTTCTCAGACACCTCTTCCCTCGGGTGGTCCTGCAGCGCAACCTGAGGCTGAGCTATACTTTCTGCCTCGGGGGGCTGGCCTTCACCGCCCTGATCCTGCTCGCCCTCTCCGGGGTGCTCCTGCTCTTCTACTACCAGCCGACCAGCGAGCGGGCCTTCGCCTCCATCCTCTATCTTGAATCCTCCGTGCCGGGGGGGCGCTACCTGCGCAGCCTCCACCGGGTCGCTTCCCACGTCCTTCTGATCCTGATCTTCCTTCACACCCTGCGGGTCGTTCTCACCGGCGCCTATCGCAGGCCGCGGGAGCTCAACTGGGTCATCGGTTTTGGCATCCTCTGCCTCTGCGTCTTCACGGCCTACACCGGCTACCTCCTCCCCATGGACCAGCTCGCCTACTGGGCGACCCAGACGGGGATGGAGCTCCTCGCCGCCCTGCCCCTGGGGGAAGTGCTGCGCGCCTTTCTGGTCCCCGACGGGGTGGGGGAGCCACTCTCCCTGCTGCGCTTCTACGCCCTCCACATCGCCTGGCTCCCCCTGGCCATCTTCGGCCTCTGCCTGCTCCATTTCTACCGGATCCGCAAGGAGAAAGGGGTGCTTCCCTACCTATGAGAGGCTTCGTCTTCAGCTCCCCGCACTTCTTCAGCCTCATCCGGAGAGCATTCTGGGCCGGGCTGGGGCTGCTCCTCTTTTTGGGATGGCTTCTGCCGGCCCCCCTGCAGGAGGCTGCCGATCCGGGCCTGGCCCCCAACCCGGCCAAATCGGCCTGGTTTCTGCTCTGGACCCAGGAGCTGGTGAGCTACTCCAGGGAGCTGGCCTACCTCATCGCAGCCCTGGCCCTGCTCTTTCTGCTGCTTCCCTGGCTCCCCGGGACTCCCCCCGCGGAGAAGGCCCGCTGGTTTTCGAGGGAGCAGTGGCCGGCAAACATCCTGACCCTCCTCGTCTTTTTCGGCATCGTCGCCCTGACCGTCGTCGCTCTTTTTTTCCGGGGGGAGAATTGGCAGCTCGTCAGCCCCTTCTGATCCTTCTTGTCCTCGGGGTCCTCTTCGGCCTTCCGGGGAGGCTTGCGGCCGCTCCGGTGCGCTGTCTCGACTGCCACCCGGTCCATCATGCCGAGCGGGGGTCCTGCGTGAGCTGTCACCGGGGGAACCCCTCTACCGACCGGCGGGAGATCGCCCACTCCGGAATGATCCCGGGGCCCCTGGCCCATTTCACCCTGGGGGAGGGGCCGGTGCTGGAGCGGGGCCGACAGCTGCTGGAGAAGGCCGGCTGCCGGAGGTGCCACGTCAGCGGGGGGAAGGGGAACCGCCTCGCCGCCGACCTCGACCGGGCCCTGTCGGCCAGGCCCCTGGCTTCCCTGGAGGCGATCCGCCGGCCCGCTCTTTTCATGCCCGACTTCCGGTTCGGCGAGCCGGAGCTGGCGGCCCTCGTCAACGCCCTGCTCGAGGGGGCGAGCCGACTTGCCCCGGAGGAGGGGGAGAGGCCGCTGGTGGTCCATTTCGAAAAGGAGCTGGCGGAAAAGGATGCCTTCACGCGGCGCTGCGGGGGGTGTCACCGGGCTCTGACCTCCCTGCGGGGCGGGCTCGGGACGGGGCGAGTCGGTCCCGATCTCTCGGGGCTCTTCACCCCGTTCTATCCCGTCCCCTTCCGTGAGAAGGAGGGATGGGGGCCGAAGAA
>JBFHXN010000064.1:0-10033 GCA_041598955.1 Desulfuromonadales bacterium
CGGAGGCACCGACTTGACCCCGACCTTCGCCGAGGCCATCGATCCGGAGAAGTGCATAGGCTGCGGCCGCTGCTACAAATCCTGCTCCCGCAAGGTTCTCGGACCCTTTGACCTTGTGGACGAAGAGACCGATTCGACCCGCATGATCATGACCATCGTCAACGGCGGCAACTGCATCGGCTGCGTCGGCTGCGGCGTGACCTGCCCGAAGAAATGTTTCAGCTTCAAGCCGATGACCGTTTAACCCCATGGGACCGATAGGCCCGAGAGGTCCTCTCGGTCCCATGAGCCTAATTTCGGAGGTTCCCATGCGTATCGCCGTCGCATCGAAATCGGGCACCGAGGTCGATCAGCACTTCGGCCATGCCCAACGATTTTTGATCTATGACTGCCGGCAGGGAGATGTGAAACAGGTGGAGGAGGTGCAGGTCGAAAAATACTGCTCCTTCGACGCCGACCACCCCTTCCGCAAGAGCCAGTTCGAAGCGATCGTTCAGGCCCTCGAGGGGTGCCGGGCCGTGGTGACGGCCCAGATCGGAGACTATCCCCGGCTGGAACTCGAGAAGGCCGGACTGGCCCACATCGCCGCCGTCGGCCCCATCGAGGCGGCCCTGGTCGCGGCTCACTCGGCTGTCTGCGGGTGCAGCGGGAGCTGCCAGGGGCCGAAGGCGTGCGAGTGAATCGGGTCCGGCCACAGAGACGCCGAGACACGGTTTCGTAGGGTGGAATAAGGCCCGAAGGGTCGTTTCCACCATGGGCTGGATCGGTGGGAACGCTTCGCTTATCCCACCCTACGAGACTTTCTCCGGGCCTCTGTGCCTCAGTGGTTCCCCCCTCTTTGTGATGAATTAATCGTCTGTCCAGAGCTGCAATTGCCTTCGGCATGGGCAGGTGGGTGTCGAGGGAGCCCTCCTGCCCCTTTTTTATGGGCTTTTCTAGATTGGCACGGCTGATGCTTTAAGAAAGGTTGCGAAAACGCAACGACAGAACGGGTACAAGGTCGTACCCCCCTGAATTCGGCAACGACGCCCCGGACCGCTTCTGACGGCCCCGGGGCTTTTCTGTTTCCAGGATCAGAGCAACGGCGCTTCCGGCATCGACCGGGAGCGCCGTTTTGCCTTGAGCACGAAAGGAGAGCGATCATGGCAACGTCCTGCCCGATGATGAAAGCCAAGGCCCAGACCGACCACCCCTGCTTCGGCGGCGACCACAGCAAGGCGGGTCGCATCCACCTCCCCGTCGCTCCGGGGTGCAACATCAAGTGCGGCTTCTGCGAGCGCAAGTTCGACTGCGCCAACGAGAGCCGCCCCGGCGTCACCAGCCGGGTGCTCACCCCCGGGCAGGCGGTGGAGAGGGTCAGGCTGGTCAAGATGCACATGGAGAAGGCCGGAGGGGCCAAGCTCAAGGTGGTCGGGATCGCCGGCCCGGGAGATCCCCTGGCCAACCCCAGGACTTTCGAGACTTTCCGGTTGGTTCGCGCGGCCTTTCCCGAGATGACCCTCTGTCTCTCCACCAACGGCCTCCTCCTTCCGGAGAAGATCGAGGAGATCGTCGCCCACGACGTCCACAGCCTGACGGTGACCATCAACGCCCTCACCCCCGAGACGGGCGCCAGGGTCTACGAGTGGATCAGGCACGAAGGGGGGAGGATGGAGGGAGAAGAGGCCGCCCGGATCCTGCTCGAGAACCAGTTCGCGGGGGTCAGGATGGCCGCCGAGGCCGGGCTGATGGTCAAGGTCAACCATGTCACCATCCCCGGGGTCAACGACCACGAGACCCTCGATCTGGCTGTGAAGGTGCGGGGCCTCGGGGCGGCCATGATGAACATCATGCCGGTCATCCCCATCGGGCTGTTCAGGGATGTCGTCCCCCCCTCGGAGGGGACCATGGAGATGGTGCGCAACCAGGCCGAGCTGATCCTCTCCCAGGCCCGTCACTGCAAGCAGTGCCGCGCCGACGCCGCGGGGGTTGTGGGGCAGGATCTCGATCTGGCGATGCTCGAAGCGAAGGCGGGATAGAAGAGGGGGAGAGGGTTGAAAGGGTCAGTCCTTCGGGGGCGCGGGGGACGCTTCCGCCGATGAGGCGAAGGGGTCCCTGCGATTTTTCCCCGTGGACATCCCCCCGGTCACCGCGAAGCCCATGGCCCGCTGCATCGACATGGCGACGGGCTTGACGGCGGAGCGGGGGACCATGACGGTGTAGCCGCCGATCTGGTAGGAGAGGGGGAGGTAGACCGCCACTTCCCCCTCGTGCCCGATCCCCTCGGGCAGGTCCTTGAAGTCGGTGCGGGTGACGAAGCCGAGGAGGCGCATCGGGACCCCGCCGAAGGTCAGCTCCACCGTGACCACCTGGTTGAATTCCCTCTTCTTCTGCTGGGAGAAGAAGCCGACGAAGTCCTTGACCGAGCCGTAAAGGGTCTTGACCATGGGGATATGGTTCATCAGAGCCTCGCCGAGGTCGAAGAGGCGCCTCACCAGAAAGGCGTTGAGAGCCAGCCCCAGCATAAAGACCACGAAAACCCCCGCCAGCAGACCCATCCCCGGCAGATACCACCCCGCGGGGAGAACCACCTGCATCACCCCTCCGAGCAGTTCCTCGGCGGTGGTGGCCGACCAGTAGAGGATGTAGATGGTCAGAGCCGCCGGCAGTATCGCCGCCAGCCCCTGGAACATGACCCGCCCGAGTCGTTTCACCATGAAATAAAATCCTCGCAGAAGAAATGCAGACCGTCACCCTCACCCAGGCCCTCTCCCGTCAAGGGAGAGGGTGCGCTGTCGTTGAATAAATTGCCCGGGGGAGGAGATGGCGGAAGTCTAACGGGGATGGGCCGAGAGTTCAAGGAGAACCATCGGTCTCGGGGGCAAAGCAGAGGGCGTAGTCGCTGCAGAGACCGCAATCGGGGGATTTGCACAGAACCGAGCCCTGCAGCTCGCAGACCTGCTTGAAGAGAAAGCGCTTCCAGCGCATCCCCTTGTGGTTGGCGGCGGCCAGGGAGGGGAGGAGGCGCCGGATGGCGGCGGAGAGCTCGGGGCGCTCGAAGAGGCCCATGGCGCTCCAGAGGTGCCCCGGGTGGGCGGAGCGGGCGGCCAGGATGCGGGCCAGCCAGCCGGAGGCCGGAATCTCCACCCCCCCCTCGTCCCGGGGGACGTGGGAGAGGATCAGCGCCCGGACATCGTCATTGGGCTCGGGGGGACGCTTGTGGGCTCGGGGCCCTGTCGAGGGGAGCAGGCCCGGGTCGACCCCCGGGAAACAGGTCCGGACCAGGGCGGAGAGCTCCCCCCCGGAGAGGCCGAGGGCCGCGGCGGTTCCCCAGGGCTCCCGGGCCCCGGCGGCGAGGGCGCAGGCGAAGAGGTGACGGTCCTCGGGGGGGATGTGGCCCGGGGTGGCGCAGGCCATGAGGGCGCGGTAGGTGGCATCCTCCGCCGAGCCCCGCGGACCTTCATCGCCGGGGGGGTGGAGGGTGGCCTGTACGGCGGATGTGCCCCCCAGGGCCCCGGCGACGGCGGCCTGCAGGGCCTCCACGGCGAGCTCGGCGCAGTAGCTGCGCTCGGAGGGGAGCCCCTCGAGCAGGGCGTCGACCCAGGCGGGGGTGATGGCGCGGACCTCCTCGAGGGAGTGCCCCTCGGCGAGCTCGGCCGCCGCGGCGCAGGCGGCGATGGTGAAGCCGCAGCCGAAGACCTGGAAGCGGATCTCCTCCACGGCCCCCTCCTTGACCCGCAGGGCGAAGCGGACCGCCAGGCGCCTGCCTGCCTCCCCGGCGCCCAGGCCCACCTCCCCGGTGCCGTCGGCGTCGGAGAGGGAGCCGCAGCGGCGGGTATCGGTGGCCCAGCGGCGGATGGTGTCGGTGTAGCCGGTCATGGTGTCGTCCTCTTCTTTGTCGCTCTCCCCTTCAAGGTCGCCGAGCGGAGGTCCTTTCATCCGGGATTTTCGGGGACGAATGTCCGAAGCCCGTCAGGGCGAGTTTTCGTCCCCGCCGGATGAAAGGGCCGAAGCAAGGGAACCCGAAGGGCGATCTTGATGGGGCGTCCTTCTTTTGCTTCCTTTTCTTGGACGAGCAAGAAAAGGAAGTCGCCCGGCGGGGCGAGACCCGCCTTCCGGGCAGGATAAACGGCGCTCTCGACTCCCCAGGTCGGGGGTTGCGGCCCCCGGCGCCGCCCAAACTTTTGCTCGCCCAAAAGTTTGAATCAAAAGGGCGCCCCCGCTCCTTGCCCCCCTTCGGCCCCCGAAGGGGGGTGCCCTCCGCTCCGCAGCCGTTTGCCGCAAAGTCGAATTCGCTTCGCTCAGACGACTTTGTTTTCCGGCAAAGGTCCACTCCGCTCCGGCAGCGTCACAGGGGGGGAAGGGTCAATGCTCTTTCTTCCTCGCCCGGTGGGCGTTGGCGGTATTGGCCGCCTCGAAGAGAAACTGCGCCCCCCCCTCGTAAAGAACGTCGCACCTGAGCTGGTTGCCGAGCTCCTCCCAGTTGGGATACCCCCGCAGCATCATCCCCTTGCCGTGGCGGTGGGCGAGGGCCTCCACATGGGTGTTGCCGAGGATGAGATCGTACTCCCCGGCCAGCTCCTCGGCATCCTCCAGGTCGCCGACCAGGGTCCGCTCCGCATCGATTGCGGCCAGCAGAGGGGAGTCGACGGTGGCGAGGGCGATCTTGACCCTCCCCCCCGCCTCGGTCAGGGAGCGGCAGAGGCCGGCGATATGGTCCGGTTCGCCGGAGAGGAGAAAGCGGGTCTGCCCCAGGGCGAAATGGCAGTCGAGCATGGCGTCCTGAAGGCGCTTGCGCCAGCGGATGACGGAGGGGGGGGGGAGCTCCCGCCCGCTCTCCCTGAGGAGGATGGCGGCGAGGCCGTCCGTCGCCTCGAGCCCCTGGAGGTGGTCGACGTGGTGATGGCGGATGAAGGGGTTCTTCTTCTGCAGCGCCCCGGCGCAGGATTTCATCGAGGCGCCGACGGTCAGCACCATCCCCGCATCGGCCAGGCCGCGGATCTCCTCCACGGTGATCCCTCCTCCGGAGAGGGCGCTCTGCTTCTCGCCGAGGTGGCCGTCGAGGGAGGTGGAGAGGTCGGGAAGGGCCAGCACCTCGAAGCCGAAGGCGGCGATGAAATCCTTGATCCTCTCCACCTCGAGGGGGGTCAGGCTCACGTGGGGGAGAAGGAGCACCTTGTCGTCGTCGACGGTCTCGGTGGGCTCGACCAGCTGCCCGATCATCGCGCTTACGGCCGCCGCCCAGCCGCTCTCGAGCCCCCCCTCGTAATCGGGGGTGTTGACCCAGACCAGGGGGAAGCCGATCTTCGAGGCGACCCCCCGGATGTCGTCCCCCTTGGTCTCGGTGAGCCCCGTGGTGTGCAGGCCGACGAGGCTGGGGGTGATCTTGGCGGTGATGTTTCTGACCGACTCGGCGATGCTGTAGTCGCCGCCGTCGAGGATGGCGGTGATGTCGGTGACGGCGGTGGTCTGGATGGCGATCGGCTCGGCGAAGTGCCGGGTCAGAAAGACCTTGGTGAAGGAGGTGCACCCCATCCCGCCGTGCATCAGGGGCATGCAGCGGTCGACCCCCAGAAAGGCGAGGGTCGCCCCCATGGGCTGTGAGAGCCTGATGGGGTTGACCTGCAGCGGCTTGGGCAACCTGCGGATCACTTCTCCCATGGGGCCCTCCTCGCCACGTTTTTGAAGACGGGGTTTTCCATGGCGTTTTTGAGATCCTGGGCCAGGTTCAGCAGCCCGTCGTAGCCTCCGTAGCTCACTTTCTTCTCCTGGTTGACGTCGGCGAAGGCGATCCCCTTCTTGATGGCCGTGTAGAGGCTGCGCCCTCCGGCCAGCAGCAGCTGTGCTCCGGTCCGGTCGATGATGGCGGCCTGCTCCTGCCCCGGCTTGGTCATCAGCACCCCCCTCTCCCCGAGGGTCTGCCTGGCCTTTTCCCGGTCGGCCTCCGTCGACTTGCCCACCGCCGTGGCGACCACCTCGATCCCCAGGTCCTGCAGGGCCGAGGCGATGGACCAGGCCTTGTTGCCGCCGGTGTTGAGCACCGCCTTTTTCCCCCGGAAGAGTTCCCGGTAGGGGGCCAGCTTCTCCTCGAGCTTCGCCTCCTCCCGGGCGATCAGCGCCCGGGTCCGCTCCAGGAGGCCCCGGTCGCCGAGGGCCTCGGCGATGGCGAGGAGCCCGGCGCTCGTCTCACGACGGCCGTAGAAGGAGAGGGAGATGTAGGGGATGCCGTACTTCTCCTCCATCTTGCGGGTCAGGGAGACCAGGGACTTGGCGCAGACCAGGACGTTGAGCCGGGCGCGGTGCGCCGTGCGGATGCGGGCCACCCGGCCGTCGCCGGAGAGGGTCGAGAGGATGCGGATCCCCAGCTCCTCGAGGAGGTGGGAGTACTGCCAGAGGTCGCCGGTGACGTTGTACTCGCCGATCAGGTTGATGTCGAGGGGGGTGGTCGACTCCGGCTCGGCGGTGCCGATCAGGTGCCGCAGGACCGCTTCCCCCCCCAGGCGGCTGCCGAGGTTCTTGCTGCCGACGAAGCCCGGAGCGTGCACCGGAACGACGGGGAGGCCGAACCGTTCGGCGGCCCGCTTGCAGGCCTCGTCGAGGTCGTCCCCGATCAGGGCGGTGACGCAGGTGGAATAGACGAAGAGGGCCGCGGGGGCGTAGCGCCCGACGATGGCTTCGATGGACGAGAGGAGCTTCTCCTCGCCGCCGAAGATGACGTCGTTGGCGGAGAGGGCCGTGGTGAAGCCCATCTGGGTGAAATCGCGCCCGGCATGGCTCGTGCGGGTGGCGCGGGTCTCCCAGGAGGCGCCGAGGCAGGTGATGGGGCCGTGGACCAGGTGGGCGGCGTCGGCGTAGGGGAAGAGGGAGATCTGGGCCCCCTCGAAGGCGCACCCCCCCGTGGTCGCGCCGGGGGTGGGGGCGTTGCAGGAGGTCTTCTTGCTCTTGTTGTGATCGCAGGCGCTTTCGACGAGCAGTTCGCGGATTTTCGGTTTGCCGGTCATGGGCTGATCCTTTCTGAAACCGATGGGATTCCAGAGCCGAGTCAGTCCCGTCGCATCATTGGGAGGGAATCCGCCCGGCGCCGGCATCCATGGCGGGCAGGGCGGTTGAGTTTGGGGTTGACAGGGGTTTTGCAAGAGTCTCGCCAGAACGTTTCGCGCCCCTCCGGGAGGGGGAAACTCCCCCGGCGATCTCCCCGGAGTTGGATCCAAGGGGCCTGAATGACAGAGGTATTTGGAAAAGAGCATGGCCATGGGGGGGCATGCTCTTTTTTCAGCCCCGTCGGGGGAAAGGCGGCCCGGTGGCCAGGAAAAATTGCAGCATCTGCACAATATTTAATCACATCCGGAGGAGGATCTGGCTCCCCGGGGGGATCGGCCAGGGGGCCGGATCGCCGGAAATGGCCGCAGAAGCACCAGGGATGAGGTCGGTCCGGGGTGCGGGTTCATCCCCTTGGCACGCCCTATGCTCATTTCTCCGGGTCCCCCCTAGGGAGGCTCGGGATCGGGCCAGGAAATTGGGACGGCTTTTCCCCTGTCCGTGTTAATATTTCACCGCCTCCCCCCGGCCGGAGAAAGGTTCCCTGCCATGACCCGAAAACTTTCCTTGTTCCTGATGCTCCTGGTGTTGGGGAGCGGGCCGGCCTCGGCCGCCGAGGTGAGGATCTTCGCCGCCGCGAGCCTCACCGATGCCCTGGGAGAGATCTGCGCCCTCTACGGCCGGGAGCATCCCGACGTCAAATTCGTGCGCAACTTCGCCGGCTCGGGCACCCTCGCCAAGCAGATCCTCGCCGGAGCGCCGGCCGACCTTTTCATCTCGGCCCATCCCAAGTGGATGGAGACCCTGGGGGGGGAGGGGAGGATGGCGCCGGAGAGTGCCGGGGTGCTGGCCGAAAACGCCCTGGTCTTCGTCGGACCACCGGCGACGACCGCGACCTCCCTGGAGGGTCTGCCCAAACTCGAGCGGATCGCCCTGGGGAGCCCCAACAGCGTTCCCGCCGGGGAGTATGCCCGGCAGGCCCTGACCGCGGGGGGGCTCTACGACGCTCTTCTTGAAAAGGGGAGGCTGGTCTTCGCCCAGGACGTGCGGCAGGCCCTGATCTACGCCGACCGGGGTGAGGTGGACGGCGCTTTCGTCTACCGCACCGACGCCCGGCTCGCCCGCAGGGCCCGGGTCCTTTTCGAGGTTCCCCCCTCTCTCCACGACCCGGTGACCTACCCCCTGGGGCTCACGGTGGAGGGGGCGCAGAACCCCGCTGCGACTTCCTTCCGCGACTACCTGAAGAGCGACGGGGCGAAGGAGGTACTCCAAACATATGGATTCGGGACGGACTAGAAGGTTCAATCGTGCCTGAATGATATTCCGATCGCTCTCTCTGTCTCCGTGCCTCCGTGGCCAAGGTTTTTCATGATGATGACCCTCACCCCCCAGGATATCGACGCCATCTGGCTCTCCGCCAGGGTGGCCGTCACCGCCACCCTCTTTGCTCTCCCCTTCGGGTTCGCCGTCGCCTACCTGCTGGTCTACAGCCGGCTTCCCGGCAAGCTCTTCTTCGACGGCCTGGTGAACCTCCCCCTGGTCCTGCCGCCGGTGGTGGTCGGCTACCTGCTGCTGCTGGCCCTCGGCGAGCAGGGGTGGCTCGGGTCGTTGCTCAAGCCCCTCGGCATCCGGATCATTTTCACCTGGAAGGCCGCGGTCCTCGCCTCCATGGTGGTCGGCTTTCCCCTCATGGTCCGGGCCATCCGCCTGGGGATGGAGGAGATCGACGGGCGGCTGATCCAGGCCTCCCGCACCCTCGGGGCCCACTGGTACGACACCCTCTTCACCGTCATCCTCCCTCTCTCGGGGCGCGGAATTCTCGCCGGGGCCACCCTCATGTTCGCCCGCAGCCTCGGGGAGTTCGGCGCCACCATCATCGTGGCGGGCAACATCCCCGGGGTGACCCAGACCATCCCCCTGGCCATCTACGACTACACCAACACCCCCGGCGGGGACCGCCTGGCCCTCGGCCTCTGCCTGGTCTCCATCCTCCTCGCCCTGGCGGTGCTGATGGGCAACGAGGGGCTGCTGCGGCGCTTCGGCTCCCGGAGGCGGCCATGAGCCTGACCGTCTCCCTGACCAAGGCCTATCCCGGCTTCGAGCTCTCCGTCGACTTCTCCACCGAGAGCCGCCGTCTGGGGATCTTCGGGCGCTCCGGGAGCGGCAAATCGACCCTGGTGGGGATGCTGGCGGGGCTGGTGGAGCCCGGGGAGGGCTTCATCGAGCTCGACGGGGAGACCCTCTTCGACTCCCGGCGCCGGTTTTCCCTGCCCCCCGAGAAGCGGCGCATCGCCCTGGTCTTCCAGGAGGGGCATCTCTTTCCCCACCTCAGCGTGGAGAAGAACCTCCTCTACGGCTACCGGCGCACCCCCCGGGCCCTGCGCCGGGTCGACCCCGCCGAGCTGATCGGGGTCCTGGGCCTGGACGACCTTCTGGAACGGCGGGTGGGAACCCTCTCGGGGGGAGAGCGCCAGCGGGTCGCCCTGGGGCGCTCGGTCCTCGCCAGCCCCCGGCTGCTGCTCATGGACGAGCCCCTCTCGGCCCTCGACGACGGCCTCAAGTACCAGATCATCCCCTATCTGCGGGAGGTCTTCGACCGCTTCGCCATCCCCTTTCTCTTCATCTCCCACGCCATGAACGAGATGCGCCTGCTCACCGAGGAGGTCATCGTCCTCCACCGGGGGCAGGTCTCCGGGCAGACCGACCCGGAGAGGTTGGCCCGGGAGAGGATGGGGTGGGCCCGGGCCGGCTACATCAACCTGCTGCGCCTCGCCGCCCCCCGGGAGGAGGAAGGGCTCTTCGCCTACCCCTTCGGGACCGGGCGCCTGGTCATGTGGGCCGGAGGGCCGGGGGAGTCGGTTTTCGAGCTCTCCTCCACCGACATCATGCTCTTTCGGGGGCACCCCGAGGCGGTCAGCGCCCGCAACCTTCTCCCCGGCCGGGTCGTCTCCGTCTTCGACCTGGAGAACCGCGTGGGGGTCGAGCTCGACTGCGGCGGGGAGACGTTGATCGCCAC